>NZ_JAPFQV010000030.1:0-73970 GCF_033804685.1 Micromonospora sp. RTP1Z1 | reverse complement strand
CCCCCGCCGCCCCGGGGCGGCCGGGGGTCGGGGCGTACCCGCAGGCGGTGGCGGGGGCTACCAGCGCGACGCCCACGACGGGCGCGGGCGCGACGGGCGCCGGGGTGCCGGCCCACCGCGCGGCGGAGGCCGACCCGGCGGCGGAGCTGGCGGCGGCCCGGCAGCTCGCCGACGAGGCGGACCGGCACGGGCAGCAGGCCGAGGCGCTCGCCCAGCGGCCCGCGCTGTTGCCGACCTGGTCGCCGCTGGCCCGGGCGTCCGCCGTCTACACCTGTTGCGCGCTGGCCGGGGCGGTGCTGATGCTGGCCATGGTGGTCGCCTCCGGACTGGAGGTGGTCGGACTCGGCACCCTGTACGCCTCGATGTGCGCCGTCCTGCCGGTGGCGTCGTTCGTCGCCGGCTACCTGGTGCTCGGCCGGTGGGGGCGACCGGTGATCGGCGGCGCCGTCCCGCCGTCCCGGTTCGTCCCGCTCGGCTTCGTGATCTGTGTCCTGCTGGTGCCGCTGGTCTACTGCGCATACCTGCTGGCGTTCCGCGTGCTGCGCTGAGCCGGTGGGGGCGCGTCCGCGTCGTCCAGCGCCAGCCGGGTCACCTCGGCCGCGCAGCCCCACGAGAGGGTGACCCCCGCGCCCCCGTGGCCGTAGGCGTGCACCAGCCGGCGCCAGGTCGGAACCCCCGGCTGAACCGCCACGCGTGGGCCGCCGTGCCGGGCCGGTCGCAGCCCGACCCGTTCGCCGAGGACCGGCGCGGCGGCCAGCTCCGGCACCAGGGCCACGCACCGGCGCCGGATCGCCGCCGAGGTGGCCGGGTCGGGCCGGGTGTCCCACTCGCCCGGCTGGAACGTGCCGCCCAGCACCACGTCGTGCCGACGCGGGTGCACGTAGGTGATCCCCGCCGGGTTCTCCTCGTCCCGGACCGAGGCGGTCAGGCCCGGGTTCGCGACCAGCACGAGCTGCCCCCGCCCCGGGTGCACGGCCGGGTCGTCGGCGAGCCGGCCGGCGGCCAGTCCGGTGGCGTTGACCACCGTCGGCGCCAGGGCGAAGCCGTCGGTGAGCCGGTCCAGCCGGCCGCGCAGCAACCGCCCGCCGGCACGGGCGAACCGCTCCCGCAGCCAGCCGAGGTACGGCAGCATCTCCACGGTCGGCGCGGTGAACCGCAGCTCCGTCGCGTACGGCCCGGTGCCCGGCCGGGCGACCAGGTCCCCGGTCGCCGCCGCCCACCAGGGCGGGCCCGACCACGGCCGGCGCAGCAGCATCCGGGTCGGCCGGGCCACCACCCCCGGCACCCCCGCCGACGCCTGCCGGCCCAGCTCGGCGTGGGTCTCCCGGGCCCAGCGCAGCACCCGCGGGTCCTCGTCGGTGTGGCTGGGGTACCAGACCGCGGCGGCCACCGCCGAGACGGTCTCCGCCGGGTCGTCGGCGGCCAGCAGGGTCACCCGCGCGCCCCGTTCCCGCAGCCGCACCGCCGCCGTCAGGCCGATGATCCCACCACCGACCACCACCACGTCCGCCCTACCTGTCATGGTCAGCCTTCCCGGCGGGCCGCCCCGAGCGGGCGGCTGGACCTGCATCGTCTCCCCGGCGGCGTTGACGTGCCCGGGGTACGGCTGCGCCGGTTCACCGCGCCGACCCCGACCGTCGACATCGGACTGCCTGCCGCCGGGGCAACACCAACCCCGCGGTACGCCGCCTCGCCGCCCTGCTCGCCGCCGGCTGACGGGTACCGGTCCGGACCGTCGACGTGTCAGGATCTGTCGCCGGCCCTCGGCGTCACCCGGCCGGGGCGGTCGACCAGGGGAGGGCGCGTGAGCGCGGCGCAGATCATTGCGAGGCTGGCGGCGGCGGCGCAGAAGCTGGACGAGGCGAAGGCCAAGACAGCCGCCGCGGCACAGGACGCCGCCGAGGCGCGGGCGCTGGTCGCCGGTGCCCTCGAAGGGGTGGCGGCCGGTCCGCTGATCGGCGCGATCGACGCGTACCGGCAGGCGCTGTCGCAGGCCGCGCAGGGTGGCGAGCCGGCGAAGCAGCACGTCCAGGAGACCATCGCCAAGGTCCAGGCGCTGGGCAGTTGAGCACGCGCCAGCATCAACTTGAGGCCAGGACCACAGCATTTGAACCTTGCCGTGCTTGCTGCATCGGGGTGTAGGTGGTCTGGGGTGTGATGGCTGGCTTTCGGGTCGGCGAGTATGGGGCAATGATTACGGGCCTTGATTGGGTACCGTGCTCGAATCATCTTTGAGCGGGGGCAGACGATCGTCCGCCGGCACCTGTACCCGGACGGCCGGGTCGGCTCGGTGCTGTGCGGGCGGGTGGTCAGCGATGACGAGCGCGGGCTGGCGCTGTGGATCGAGGCTGGCTCACAGGCCATGCGCCGGGTTGACGGCGCTGGCCAGCCGACCCGGAAGCTGTCGCTGCTCACGTCGCTGCGGATGACTACGCTGCTCAGCCTGAGCACTTGGCAGCCTTTCCGGACTCTGATGTTGATGCCGCCTGGTGCGGCCCACTCGGTCTGGTGGAGCTGGCGACCGGACGGCGATTTCGATGGCTGGTACGTCAACCTGGAGCGTCCGGTCACCCGGTGGGCTGGCGGGGTCGACGTCTACGACCAGGAGCTCGACCTGCTCGTCTATCCGGATGGTAGGTGGTCGTGGAAGGACGAGGACGCGTTCGCCGAGTACACCGGCGAGCCGGCGTTCTGGGATGAAGTCGAGGCCGCCGGGGTCCGGGCCGAGGGCGAACGGCTGCTTGCCCTGGCCCGCGCAGGGGCCGCGCCCTTCGACGGCCGGTGGATGGACTTCCAGCCGGATCCGGCGTGGCGGCCGACGTTGATGCCGCACTGGTGGGAGTTGCCGGCGGACGCGACCTGCTGGGGTCCCGAGTACTTCCAGCCCTGAGAGCGTGCTTGAGAAGAGTCATCCGTTGAGGTCGTCGAGGGTCCAGGCCCTCTGACGGGTGGCGGGTTGGCCGTGGGCGAGGCGGCGGATCATGCCGTTGATCGCAGCCCAGCGGATCATCGCTTCGGAGGTGGCAGGGTGGCGTTCGTAGTCGCGGGCCAGTCGGCGGTGGGCGGTCAGCCAGGCCAGCGACCGCTCGACCACCTACCGGCGCGGGATGACGGCGAACCCTTTCTGGTCGGGTGCCTTGCGGACGATCTCCAGCACGGTGCGCAGGATGCGCTGGCACCAGTCGACCAGCAGGCTGGCGAAGCCGGCGTCGGCTTACACGAACCGCACCGGGGTGAACAGGTGCAGGCCCAGCAGGGTGGTCTTGGCGCCGTCGCGGTCCTGCACGCTGGCGGCCATGACGCACATGATTAGCAGCACGCCGAGGGTGTCGGTGACAATGAATCGCTTGTGGCCGTTGACTTTCTTGTTCGCGTCGTAGCCGCGGCTGGTTCGCGGCACGGTGTCGCCGCCACCACCGCCGTCGCCGCCCTGCTGGTCCCGGCCACCGCCGCCCAGGCCAGCACCCACCACACCGCCGCCGCAACCGCCAGCGCCGCAACCGCCAGCACCGCGGACACCAACCAGGCGATCGCCGCCGCCGGCGCCAACCCCGTCATCGTCGTCGGGGGACTGATCGGCATCTCCATCGCGTACGAGCCCATCGCCGCCCGGCTGCGCGCCGACGGCTTCCGGGTCTCGATCTTCCAGCTCCCCAACCTCGGCTTCGGGGACATCCGCGAATCCGCCTGCGCCCTCGCCACGTACGTCGACCAGGTCCGCGCCAACACCGGGGCGGCCAAGGTGGACCTGGTCACCCATTCCGAGGGCGGCCTGGTCTCCCGCTGGTACGTCAAGTTCCTTGGCGGCGTCGACAAGGACGACCACTACCTCAGCCTGGAGCGCCGCTGACGGGCGCCCTCAGGCCGCGGAGCGGTGGCCGTCTCCCCGGGAACCGCGGGTGATCTGCGAGACCCGCTGCGGCGAGATGCCAAGCAACTCGCCGGCGTCGCGCACGGTGTAGCCCTCGCGCAGCAACGCCTCCGCTGCCGATCGGGTGGCTTCCTCGGCGGACCGCTCTGCTTGGCGGAGGGCGGTCCGCGCCTGCCGTGCTCGGGTCACCTCGCCAGGAACCTCCGGCTGGACGACGATGTCGAAGCTGTCCGGCGCGACGTCGAGCATGAGGGCGATGGCCTCACGTGCCATGCCTTCGACCTGATCGAGGCGCCGGGCCTGGGAGAAGACCCCCTTGAGTTCAGGGACCGTGATCGCCCACCAGTCACCTGAGCGGACGCATGCCGCGGTGTACGTCGTCATTGCCCCCCTTACTTGAGCCCCAGCGACCGAAGTATGCCCCGAGCCGTCAGCTCGTTGATCTCCCGATGCCGGGGAATCACTACGCTCTGGGTGCCGAAGCGGAAGACGGAGTGGCTCCCGCCTTCGCGGACGAGGACGGCACGCGCGTTGCCGGACCACTGTGGATGGAACGTTGGCTGAGTCCGATAGGCCGGTTTGTGCCTCGGGTGCGAGTTCAGGTTACCGGCGCGTAACTTTCCATTGACGAATGTGAAATCCGCCACGCATCATCGTTTCCACGATCGATCGGATCCCCCCACCCACCGTCCCGGCTCCCCGGGTGCCTCCCACCGGAGGTGCAGCCATGCTGCTCCGAACGATCCTCGCCGCCACCACCGCCGCCGCCGCCCTGCTGGTCCCGGCCACCGCCGCCCAGGCCAGCACCCACCACACCGCCGCCGCAACCGCCAGCGCCGCAACCGCCAGCACCGCGGACACCAACCAGGCGATCGCCGCCGCCGGCGCCAACCCCGTCATCGTCGTCGGGGGACTGATCGGGATCTCCATCGCGTACGAGCCCATCGCCGCCCGGCTGCGCGCCGACGGCTTCCGGGTCTCGATCTACCAACTGCCCAACCTCGGCTTCGGGGACATCCGCGAATCCGCCCGCGCTCTCGCCACGTACATCGACCAGGTCCGCGCCAACACCGGGGCGGCCAAGGTGGACCTGGTCACCCACTCCGAGGGTGGCCTGGTCTCCCGCTGGTACGTCAAGTTCCTCGGCGGCGTCGACAAGGTCGACCACTACCTCAGCCTGGGCAGCCCGCAGCAGGGCACCTACGCAGCCAACATCCTGAAGTTCGTCGGGCTCGGCAGCTGCGCCGGCATCGTCGCCTGCCAGCAGATGTCGATCGGCTCGGACCTCCTCACCGCCCTCAACGGCGGCGACGACACCCCGGGATCGGTGCGCTGGACCACCGTCCGGACCTGGCAGGACGAGCTGGTCTGGCCGATCGGCAACGCGGCCCTCGCCGACGGCGCCACCAACGTGCTGATCCAGTCGTGGTGCCCGCTGCGAGTGGTCGGCCACCTGGGTCTCGTCCTCGACGGCACCACCTACACCGTGGTCCGCCAGGCGCTCACCGACGCCACGATCCGCCCCAACTGCTTCGCCCTGTAGACCGCACGACGCGGCCGGCCGCCGAGGTGGCGGCCGGCCGTCGCGCGTACCGGAAGTCAGGTGGCCTTGGCGAGCGCCTCGAACTCGTCGTCGGTGAGCTGCACCTCGGCCGCGGCGATGTTCTCCTCCAGGTGCGCCACCGAGGACGTACCCGGAATGGGAAGCATGACCGGCGACCGGCGCAACAGCCAGGCGAGCGCGAGCTGCGCGGGCGTCGCGCCGTGCTCGGTGGAGATCGCGTCCAGCGGGCCGCCCGGCTTGGCCAGGTTGCCGGTGGCGATCGGGAACCACGGAATGAACGCCAGGTCGTTGCGCTCGCAGTGGTCGAGCACGTCCTCCGCGCTGCGGTCGGCGAGGTTGTAGAGGTTCTGCACCGAGACGATCGGGGTGATCCTCCGGGCCGCCTCGATCTGCTCGACGGTCACCTCGGAGAGCCCGACGTGCCGGATCTTGCCCTCCTGCTTGAGCAGCGCCAGCTCACCGAGCTGGTCCTCCAACGGCACCTTCTCGTCGATCCGGTGCAGCTGGTAGAGCCCGATCCGGTCCAGGCCCAGGTGGCGCAGGCTCAGCTCGCACTGCTGGCGCAGGTACTCCGGGCGGCCCACCGGCCGCCAGTCGCCGGGGCCCGAGCGGGTCAGCCCGGCCTTGGTCGCGATGACCAGGTCGTCGGCGTACGGGTGCAGCGCCTCCTTGATCAGCAGCTCGCTGACGAAGGGGCCGTACGAGTCGGCGGTGTCGATGAACGTGACGCCCAGGTCGTACGCCCTGCGCAGCACCCGGACCGCCTCCGCGGGATCCTTCGGGTCGCCCCAGACCCCGGGCCCGGTGATCTGCATCGCCCCGTAGCCCAACCGGTCGACCTCGAGGTCGCCGCCGATCCGGTACCTCCCGGAGGCCTTCGCGGGCTGCTTGCCGGCCTCGATCGCCATGAGCCGATCCCCAATCCTGTCCGTCGTCGTCAACGTCCCGATTGTTCCCGGAACACGGCGGGTGCAACGCCGAGACCCGGATTGTGGGTGGGGACACGCTCAGCCGACGTGCCGGATCACCACCAGGGCCCGGTCGTCCTCGCCGCCGGAGAGGTCGCTCAGCAGCGCGTCGGCGATCGCCTCCACCGGCTCGTCGCGCACCCCGACGAGCAGCCGGTGCAGCGCCGCCACCCCCTCGTCGTACGCCTGGTCGCGCCGCTCCACCAGCCCGTCGGTGTATGCCACCAGCAGGTCACCCGGACCGAACGGCACGGTGGTGACGATCATCGGCTCGTCCACCATGCCCATCGGCAGCGCGTTGACGGTGCGGACCGGCTCCGGCGGCCCGCCCCGGGGCAGCAGCACCGGATGCGGGTGGCCGGCCCGGGCGACCCGGACCTCCCCGGCGACCGGGTCGACCACCATCACCAGGCAGGTGCCGAGGAAACCCACGCCCATCAGGTCGGTCAGCCGGAGCAGCACCTCCTCCAGCGGCACCCCCAGCCGGATCAGCGTGTTGAGCATGGTGCGCAGCTGCGCCATGTCGGCGGCCGCCTCCACCCGGTGTCCGACCACGTCGCCGACCACCACCGCGAGCCGGTCCTGATCCAGCCGGACCAGGTCGTACCAGTCGCCGCCGAGGTGCAGGCCGGTCATCGCCGGCTGGTAACGCGTCGCGATCGCCAACCCGTCCGGGGTGGACCGCGCCGAACTGCGCAGCCGCCCGGCCAACCGGGTCACCAGGTTGTGCTCGGCGGCGGCCAGCCGGACCCGCTCCAGGGTCTGCTCGCACAGGTCGGCGATGGTGTCCAGCAGCGTCAGGTCACTCTCGCGCAGCGGCCGCTCCCGCAGCCAGCCGAAGCCCAGCGCGGCGATCGGCCGGCGCTGCGCGTCGAACAGCGGCAGCGCCACCGTGGTGACCACGCCGTGCGCGCCGACCGGGTCCGGCAACCCGGGGAACCGGGCGGCGAACGCGGCCCGGTCCCGCAGGATGATCCGCTCACCGGTACGCAACGCCCGGACGATCGGCCGCGGGTCGTCGCTCATCAGGTCGTGGAACGTGGCGGCCAGCCCGGCGGGCACGTCACCGTGGTACCAGAGCCGCACCCGGCGACCCTCGTCGCCCATAGCCAGGCCGGGCAGCACCGCCCCCAGCGCGAGCGGCGCGGCGCTGAGGATCACCTCGATCGCCTCCGGGGTCGACCGGGCCACGCTCAACCGGGCCGCGAAATCGGCCATCGCCTGCGCCGAACCGGTCAGCTCGGCCCGCTGCAACGCCTGGCTGCACAACCCGGCCACCGCGTCGAGCAGTTTGCGCAGCGCCTCGTCGTCGGCCACCGGCCCGGCCCGGCGGACCTCCAGCGCGCCCAGCGCGCCGCCGTCGCCGTACCGCAGCGGCAGGCAGACCCCCGCCGTCCCGCCGCCCGCCCCGTCGAGCGGCAGGACGACGTTGTCGCGTACCGCCCGGGCCAGCGGCTCGTCGGCGTCCACCGGCAGCCGACCGGCCGGGGCGTCACCCCCCGCCACGTCCAGCATGGGCGCGCCCGGCCCGGCGATCGCGACCCGGAGCGTGGCGGCGTCCACCACCGACGGGGCGACCGTGATCATCACGTCGACGATCGCCGCCCGTCCCCGCGCCGAGCTGAGCGCGCCGGCCAGCCGGGCGAGCCCCTCCGCCTGCCGCAGCGCCCGCTGCCGGTCGCTGATGTCCCGGGCCACCGTGGCGACGAACGCCGTGCTGTCCCGCCCGTCCCCGGTCGTCACGGTGAAGGTCTGATGCTCCACCTCGAGCTGCTCACCGGTGTCCAGGCGGACCAGCCGGCCCTCCGCTCGGTGGTGACCTTCGCGCAGCGCGGTCGGGATCAGCTCGCGCCGCCACACCTCCCGGACGTCCGGCGCGGCGAAGTCGACCAGTCCCAGGCCGTCGACCCGTTCGACGGCGCCGAGACCGACCAGCTGCCGGCCGGCCGGGTTGACGTAGACCGCCCGGCCGTCCGGGGTGGCCACCGCGATGAAGTCGCCCGACCGCTCCACCAGCGCCTGGAACAGCCGCAGCTCGGCCTGCGCGCTCCGCTCGGCGCTCAGGTCCGTGGCGTACCCCAGCCAGCGCAGCGGCTCGCGTGCCAACGCCACCATGCCGATCTGCACCGGCACCCGGTGCCCGTCGGCGTGCCGGTACTCCTTGTCGTACGCCCGGGCCCGGCCGCTCGCCGCCAGCTCCGCCCGCGCCCGCGCGTCGGCCTCCGCCCAGCCCGGGGGAGTGAGGGACGGCAACGTCAGCCGCCCCCGCGCCACGTCCTCGGCGGTGTAGCCGAGCAGCGCGAGGAACGCCTCGTTGGCCTCCGTGATCCGCTCCCCCTCGCCGCCGAAGACGGCGAGCACGTCGGTCGCGGCCAGCCGCTCGTACCGGGCCCGCTCGGCGCCGAGCGCCTCCAGCAGGCGGGTGCGTTCGGTGACGTCGACGATGGTGAAGCCGAGCCCGACCAGCTCGTCGGTGTCGGTGATCCGGATCGGGAAGTAGCTGGCCACCACGTGCTGCCGGCAGGTCGCCGGCGGGACCGCCTCGGCCGTGAACTCGACGCCCACGATCGGCCCCTGCGCCAGGGCCCGCCGCATCAGCTCCTCGATCCGAGGCTCGTAGCCCGGCAGGCACTCGCTGGGTCGCCGTCCGACATGCTCGGCGGCGGGCAGCCGGTTCATCGCCGCCAGCGCCGGGTTGACCAGCAGGTAGCGCAGCTCGGTGTCGACCAGGCCGAATCCGACTGGGGCGCTGTCCAGCAGCGCCTCGCTGACCGCCGCGGTGCGCCGGGCCGCCGCCTCGGCCCGCTGCTGGTCGGCCCGGGCCGCCGCCTCGGCCCGCCAGGCGCGCTCCCGTTCGGTGGCCTCCCGGACCGCGTCCCGCAGCCCCTCGGTGAGCGCGTCCTGCTGGCGTACCGCCTCCACCCGGCGCAGCGCCTGACTGCCGGCGGCGGTGAGCAGCCCGCCGAGCAGCCGCTCGTCGGCGCGGACCGCGCGCGGCGCGGCGAACGCCACCCAGACCGCCCACCCCCGGGTCGGGGTGCTCAGCCGCCCGCCGACTCCGGGCACCTCCACGTCCGGCCCGTCGTCGTCCCCGGCCCGCGACAGCCGGGCCGCCACCGCCGGGTCGAGTTCCGCGACGGCGACCGGGCCGGCGGCGGTGTGCACTGGACCGTCGACGTCCCGGGGGGCCAGGTAGGCGGCGCCGTCGAAGGCCCGGCCGAGCGCCGCCGCGGTCAGCGCGAGCACCTGATCCTCGTCGCCCGCCTCGGCGAGCCGGTCGGCCAGCGCGGCGGCGGCCCGGTGCCGGTGCGCGACAGCGTGCTCGGCGGTCACGTCGCGGACGCTGCCGACCAGCAGGGTGCGGTCGTGTTCCGGGTCGCGCACCTCTGTGGCGGAGACGGCGACCCAGTGCGTCCGGCCGTCCCGGTGCTGGAACGGCACCTCCCACGCCCCGGTGCGCTCGCCGAGCAGGTGCACCAGCGCCCGGTCGAGCAGCGCCCGTTCGGCAGGCTGGGTGACCGGGTCCGGCCACCACGGGTACGGCGGCGGGTACGGCGCGCCTGCCTGGCCGTAGCCGGTCAGCCGCTCGAACGTCTTGTCGACCTGCAAGATGACGCCGTTCTCGTCGGCGACCCACACCCCGTCGGTGATCGACTCCACCACCTGCGTCGCCCATTCGCCCCGGCGCAGCCGGGCCCGGGCCCGGTCCAGGTTGGCCCGCACCCGGGCCAGCAGCTCGCTCGCCGAGAAGGGCTTGACCAGGTAGTCGTCCGCACCGGCGGCGAGTCCCTCCACCGCCGCCTCGGGTCCGGCCCGGGCGGACAGCAGCACCACCGGCAGGTGCGAGGTGCGCGGTTCCGCGCGCAGCGCGGCGAGCAGGCCGAAGCCGTCCAGCTGCGGCATCATCACGTCCGCCAGCACCAGGTCCGGCGGGTCGGCGACGATCGACGCCAGCGCGGCCCGGCCGTCGACGGCGGTGCGGACCCGGAAGTGCGGCGCGAGCAGCTCCGTGACGTAGGCGCGCAGGTCCGGGTTGTCGTCGACCAGCACGACCTGCGGGGCGTCGGGCGGCCCGGTCACCTCGCCGGGGCCGGTGGGCGCGCCCAGCTCGCCGGCGAGCGCCGCCGCCGTCGTGGGCGCAGCCGTCACCGCGGTCCCGCCCTCCGCCGCGCCGGCCCCCGAGCTGTACGGGATCCGGACCGTGAACGTGGCGCCCTCGCCCTCGGCGCTGGCCACCTCGATCCGCCCGCTGTGCAGGGCGACCAGCTCCCGGACCAGCGCCAGCCCGATGCCGCTGCCCTCGGCGGAACGGCCGGTCGGGCCGGTCACCCGGTGGAAGCGCTGGAAGAGCTGGGGCAACTGGTCGGCGGGAATGCCGACCCCGGTGTCCGAGACGGTGAGCCGGATCCGCCCGTCGTCGTCGGCGATCGCCAGCCGGATCGTCCCGGTCACCGTCGCCTTCAGGGCGTTGGAGAGGAGATTGAGGACGATCTTCTCCCACATCACCCGGTCCAGGTACGCGGGGCGCGGCAGCCGGGCGCAGTCCACCTCGAAGGTCAGCCCGGCGCGCTCGTTGGCCGGCGCGAACGAGGCGGCCAGCTCCCGGGTGAACCGGGCCACGTCGAGGGCGACCCGTTCCGGCACCAGCCGGCCCGCCTCGATCCGGGTGAAGTCCAGGACGCTGTCGACCAGCCGGCGCAGCCGGGCGGTGTTGCGGTCGACCAGTTCCAGCCGCCGCCGCAGGGGCTCCGGCAGCGGCTGCGCCGGGTCGGTGAGCGCGTCGCGTACCGGCCCGGCGATCAGGGTCAGCGGGGTGCGCAGCTCGTGACTGACGTTGGCGAAGAAGGCGGACTTCGCCGCGTCCAGTTCGGCCAGCGCCTCGGCCCGGCGGTGCTCCGCCTGGTACGCCCGGGCGCCGGCGAGCGCGGTGCCGATGTGCCCGGCCAGCAGCGCCACGAAGGCGCGGTAGTCCGCGTCGACCGGGCGGCGCGGGTTGAACCCGGCGATCAGCACCGCCGTCGGGGCGGCGCCGCCGGGCTCCGGCACCGGCACCACGGCGACCATCGGGGTGCCCGGGCGGCCGGCGTCGTCGGCCGGGTGGAACGGCAGCAGCCGCGGCTCGCCGCTCGCCAGCACCTCGGCCAGCGGCCAGGACTCCTCGGCGCCGGCCGGGGTGCCGGCCTCGTTGCCGGCGACCGGCCGCAGGCCGTCCTCGTCGGCCAGGTAGAGCCGCACGAACGGCACGGCCGGGCTGCCGGCGAGGGCCTTGACCGCGCGCCGGCCCACCTCCTCCGGCTCGGTCGCGTCGACCAGCCCGGCGGAGAGGGTGCTGAGCAGCCGCAGCCGGCGGTCGCTGACGACCCGCTCGGTGGTCTCGGTGACCGCGGTGAAGACGCCGCCCGGTGCGCCCGACTCGTCGATGATCGGGCTGTACGAGAAGGTGAAGTAGCACTCCTCGACGAACCCGTTGCGGTCCAGCAGCAGCAGCTGGTCCTCGCTCCAGGTGGCGCCCCGCCCGGCCAGCACGTCGGTCAGCATCGGGCCGATGACGTCCCAGATCTCCGGCCACACCGCCGCACCGGGCCGGCCCAGCGCGTCGCGCTTCGACGCGCCCAGGATCGGCTGGTACGCGTCGTTGTAGAGCATCACCAGCTCGTCGCCCCACCAGAGCAGGATGGGGAACCTGGAGTGCAGGCAGATCGTCATCGCAGTGCGCAGGCTCTGCGGCCAGGAGTCGATCGGGCCGAGCGGGGTGGCGGTCCAGTCGTGGTCGGCGATCGCCGCGCCCATCTCCCCGCCGGCCGCGAAGATGTCCTGCCACCGGGAGCCGTCCGGCGGCCTGTTGGCGGGCGCGCTACTGCTCACCTGGGACCTCCGCTCGGCGATTCTCAGGCCTGTCCCCACTGCCGGGAGGAACGTACCAGCGGCGCGGCGGATGAGCGTTTCTCGATCTTGCCGGGCCGCGATCCCGTGGGACGAACGGCCCAGCAGGTCGGCTACCGGGCTGCCCCGGGGGCAGTTGGGCCGAGCGCCCGCTCCCGCGGTCCGGCTCGTGCGACGCTGTGCCCGGGTCGGACGGACGTCGGGAGGAGACGCCATGCCGGGAACGCCGCAGGTCGACTTCGCGCTCGACACGTACGAGTGCATCGTGCTGTACCCGGGGCCGTCGGGTCGGGCCCTGCCGGAGGAGACGGTGCAACAGTTGCAGGCCGAGCACCTCCACCACATGCAGGCGCTGCAACGGCGGGGCATCATCCTGATCGACGGCTCGGTGGACGGGCCGGCCCGCGAGCCGGAACCGCCGATCGGCTTCGGCCTGGCCCGGACCGGCTCGGTGGACGACGTCCGCAGCGTGATGGAGGCCGACCCGGCCGTGCAGGCCGGCCTCTACCGGGTGGACGTGCTGACCTTCCTCTGCCCGGCCGGCTCGCTGGAGTTCCCGCTGGCCAAGACGCAGAGCTGAGGCCCGGACCCGGCTCGACGCGTCGGGCCGCGGTGGCCGGCCCACCCGCCCGTCGCCCACGTCGGGCGCCCACGTCGGGCGCCCACGCCGTGCGGACCGTACCCCTGCGCACCCGCCGTCGGCCGGATTCCAGGAGCACCCCAGCCTCGGCACGAGCGCGGGCGGTACGATTTCGGCCGCGCGGTCGCCGATGCCCGCCGACACACGACGTTCCGGTGCGGTTACTGTCCGCCCGTTGCGCGGGAATCACGCGCCGTCGGACAAAGTTCCGCAGTCCGCAAGGGGTCGGCCCGGAGGTCGATCCGGAGGAGAGACTAGCCTGATGGGCGTGACACGCCGCGCGAAGATCGTCTGCACTCTCGGCCCCGCGACCTCGTCCCCCGAGCGCATCCGGGGCCTGGTAGAAGCGGGCATGAACGTGGCGAGGCTCAACTTCAGCCACGGCAGCCACGAGGACCACGAAGCGGTCTACCGCCTGGTCCGCGAGGCGGCCGACGCGGCCGGCCACCCGGTGGCGATCCTCGCCGACCTGCAGGGCCCGAAGATCCGGCTGGGCCGGTTCGCCGACGGCCCGCACGAGTGGCGCACCGGCGACTCCGTCGTGATCACCGGGGACGACATCCTCGGCACCAAGGAGCGGGTCTCCTGCACCTACCGGAAGCTGCCGCAGGAGGTGAAGGCGGGCGACCGGCTGCTGATCGACGACGGCCGGGTCGCGGTCGAGGTCAGCGACGTCACCGGCAACGACATCCGCTGCCTGGTCACCGAGGGCGGCCCGGTCTCCAACAACAAGGGCGTCTCGCTGCCCAACGTGGCGGTCAGCGTGCCGGCGATGTCGGAGAAGGACGCCGATGACCTGCGTTTCGCCCTCGGCCTGGGCGTCGACCTGATCGCGCTCTCTTTCGTCCGCTCGGCCGACGACATCAAACTGGTGCACGCGATCATGGCCGAGGAGGGCGTGTACCGCCCGGTGCTGGCCAAGGTCGAGAAGCCCGAGGCGGTGGACCACCTCGAGGCGATCGTGCTCGCCTTCGACGGCGTCATGGTCGCCCGCGGCGACCTCGGCGTCGAGCTTCCGCTGGACCAGGTGCCGCTGGTGCAGAAGCGGGCCGTGCAGCTCTGCCGGGAGAACGCCAAGCCGGTCATCGTGGCCACCCAGATGCTCGACTCGATGATCGAGAATTCCCGGCCGACCCGGGCCGAGGCCTCGGACGTGGCCAACGCGGTGCTCGACGGCGCGGACGCGGTGATGCTCTCCGGCGAGACCAGCGTCGGCAAGTACCCGGTGCTCACCGTTAGCACCATGGCGAAGATCGTCACCACCACCGAGTCCGGTTCGATCGGGGTGCCCCGGCTCCAGCACGACCCGCGTACCCACGGCGGCGCGCTCACCGTCGCCGCGTCCTCGATCGCCCGGGCCATCAACGCCAAGGCGCTGGTCGCCTTCTCGCAGACCGGCGACACCGTCAAGCGGCTCGCCCGGCTGCACTGCGACCTGCCGCTGCTGGCCTTCACCCCGGTCCCCGAGGTGCGCAACCAGCTCGCGCTCTGCTGGGGCGTGGAGACCTTCCTGATGCCGTTCGTCGAGCACACCGACGACATGTTCCGTCAGGTCGACCAGGCGCTGCTCGGCCTCAACCGGGCCAACCCCGGCGACCACGTGGTGATCGTCGCCGGCAGCCCGCCCGGCACCCCGGGCTCCACCAACACCCTGCGGGTGCACCAGCTCGGCTCGCTGGTCGACGCGGCCTCCGCGCGGGCCCTGCAGTGATCGAGCGCCAGCCGGCCGGCCAGGCCGCCGTCGACCAGTTGCTGGAGGTCCTCGACCTCGAGCACACCGGCGAGATGACCTTCCGAGGGATGAGCCCGCCGGTCGGTCCGCAGCGGGTGTACGGCGGGCAGGTCGCCGGCCAGGCCCTGGTCGCCGCCGGACGCACCGTCGACCCGGAACGCTTCGTGCACTCGCTGCACGGCTACTTCGTCCGCCCCGGCGATCCCGCCGAGCCGATCGAGTACCAGGTGGAGAACGTCCGGGACGGCCGCTCCTTCTCGGTACGCCGCTCGGTGGCCCTGCAGCACGACAAGCCGATCTTCTTCATGTCGGCGTCGTTCCAGCGGCACGAGGAGGGGCTGGACCACCAGGCCCCCACCCCGCCGGACGTGCCCGGGCCGGACGACGTGCCCACCATGATGGACCGGCTCTCCCGGTATCCCGAGCGGCTCGGCATCTGGGGGCAGATCCCGCGTCCCATCGACGTCCGGTACGTCGGCGAGCCGGGCTGGGTACGCCCCGGTGACCGGCCGGCCGACCCGTACCAGCGGGTCTGGATGCGCATCGACGGCAAGCTGCCCGACGACCCGCTGCTGCACGCCTGCGCCCTGACGTACGCCTCCGACCTCACCCTGCTCGACTCGGTGCTGTCGGTGCACGGCGAGGTCTGGGGTCCCGGCGGCGTGGTCGGGGCGAGCCTCGACCACGCGCTCTGGTTCCACCGGTCGTTCCGTGCCGACGAGTGGTTCCTCTACGACTGCTGGAGCCCGTCCGCCTCCGGCGGGCGGGGGCTGGCCACCGGCCGGATGTTCACCACCGAGGGCCGGCACATCGCCAGCGCGGTGCAGGAGGGGCTGCTCCGCCGCGTCGGCGCCTGACCGGCCGGGGCCGAGCCGTGACCGATCGGCCGAGGGTCGGCAACCCGGGCGGCTGATCAGCGGACTAGCCTTGCCGCATGCGTCTCTCCGCCCGGGTCGACTATGCCCTCCGTGCGGCGGCCGAGCTGGCCTCGGTCGCCGACGGCACGGCGGCCGAACGCAGCCGACCGGTCACCGCCGAGCAGATCGCCCGCGCCCAGGAGATCCCGCCGAAGTTCCTGGAGAGCATCCTGCTCCAGCTGCGCCGGGGCGGGATCGTGCACGCCCAGCGCGGCCCGGAGGGCGGCTACTGGCTCGCCCGACCGGCGTCGGAGATCTCCCTCGCGGAGGTGATCCGGGTGATCGACGGCCCGCTCGCGCACGTTCGCGGGCAGCGACCGGAGCAGCTCGGGTACCAGGGCGCGGCGCGTTCCCTGCAGGACGTCTGGATCGCGCTGCGGGCCAGTGAGCGGGAGATCCTCGATCTGGTCACCATCGCCGACGTGGCCAGCGGCACCCTGCCCGGCCGGGTCAACGAGCTCGCCGCCGACCCGAGCGCCTGGAGCTGACCCGCGCCCTCGCCGGGGCCGTCCGGCGTGTCCCATCAACCGGATAGGGGACTTGACCGGAGTGCCTCCGTGCCGCATTGTCGACCAAGTCGATAGGAGATACCGAAAAGTCAGGGGGCGCTCGTGCGCAAGCTGCTGATCCTCGCTCTGGTCGGGCTCGCGGCGCAGCTGGTCGACGGCGCGCTCGGCATGGCGTACGGGTTGACCTCGTCCACTCTGCTGCTCTTCGCCGGGGTGGCGCCGGCCGCCGCCTCCGCGTCGGTGCACCTGGCCGAGATCGGCACCACGCTCGCGGCCGGAGTGGCGCACTGGCGGTTCGGCAACGTCGACTGGCGGGTGGTCGGCCGGATCGCCGTGCCGGGGGCGGTCGGGGCGTTCGCCGGCGCCACGTTCCTCAGCTCCATCTCCACCGAGGCCGCCGCGCCGTGGATGGCCGCGATCCTGTGCACCCTCGGGGCGTACCTGCTGGTCCGCTTCTCCCGACCGCTGCGCGCCAACCGGTCCGCCGGTCCGCTGCGTGGGCGGTTCCTCGGCCCGCTCGGCCTGGTGGCCGGCTTCGTCGACGCCACCGGCGGCGGTGGCTGGGGCCCGGTCGCCACGCCGGCGCTGCTGGTCTCCGGTCGGATGGAGCCGCGCAAGGTGATCGGCTCCGTGGACACCGCGGAGTTCGTAGTGGCGGGCGCGGCCAGCGCCGGTTTCCTGATCGGCCTCGGCACCGAGGGCTTCCTGCTGCCTACCGTGGCGGCGCTGCTGGTCGGCGGCCTGATCGCCGCGCCGATCGCCGCCTGGCTGGTCCGGATCGTCCCGGCCCAGCTGCTCGGCGCCACCATCGGCGGGGTGATCGTGCTGAGCAACGCCCGGACGCTGATCCGCGCCGGCGAGCTGGGCGGGCCGTTCCCGTCCCTGGTCTACGTCCTGCTCGCCGCCGGCTGGCTGGTCGCGCTGGTCCTGTCGGTGCGCGCGCTGCGGCGTACCCGCCGGGCCCGGGCCCTCGCCGACGCGGCGCTCGCCGCCGACGCGGCCGGGGCGGTACCGGCGACGCCGGCACGGGACACGGCTGCGACCTCAGTGGAGCCCGCGACCGGCGGCGCGGACCGGTCCCGTCAGCTGGCCGCGGCCGTCGAGGGCTGATCCGCTCTCGGTGCTGGCCGCCCCCGCCGGGCGGGCACTCCCGGTCATGTCACCGCGCGCCGCGCCTGGCCCGCCCGAGCTGCCTCGCAGGTCGGGCCGGCGGCGTCGGGGGCCAGCGCCGGCCGCCGGACGTCCGCGACAACCGACGTGGTTGTCGCGGGCGAGCCCGACGTCTGTCACCGACGGTTGCGGCCCCGCGCCGGCCGGCCTCCCCTCCCTGGTCCCTTTGCTCTGCTTCAACCAACGCAACACCCCGTTGACCAGCGCCGTCGTCGTCCCGCGTCTGGTGGCGGCCCGGCGGATCCCGGCACGATGCGTCACTGTTGCCTCCGGTGAAGCAGAGCAAAGGATGTCCACGAGACCCCGCCCCCGGCCAGCCGCCGCTGCCGACAAGCCGCCGCCCGCCGCCGCCCGCCGCGCGCCGCCGCCGAGCGGCCGGTGCCGCTCGTCCGAGCCTCAGCCGGCCGGCAGCGCGGCGGCCGCCGCGGCGAGCAGGTCCCACGCCTCGTCGACGTGCTCCTCGGTGGTCAGCGGCGAGCCGACCGCCAGCCGCAGCGTGTACCGCCCCTCCACCCGGGTGTGCGTCAGGTGCACCCGACCGGTGTCGTTGACCCGCCGCAGCAGCTCGGCGTTCGGCTCGTCACCGGCCCGCAGCCGGAAGCAGACCAGCGAGAACGGATGCGCGGCGGCCAGCTCGAACCGGTCGTCGGCCGCCACCCGCGCGGCGAAGCGATCGGCCAACGCCACTCCCGCTCGGATGTGCGCCCGCAACCCCTCGACGCCGTACCAGCGGAGCACGAACCAGAGCTTGAGGGCGCGGAAGCGGCGGCCCAGCGGCACCTGCCAGTCCCGGTAGTCGATCACCGCACCGGACTCGGTGGCCGCGTTGCGCAGGAACTCCGGCATCACCGTCAGCGCCTCGATCAGCTCGCCCCGGTCGGCCACCCAGAACGCGTCGCAGTCGAAGCCGGTGAGCAGCCACTTGTGCGGGTCGAAGCAGTAGGAATCCGCCTGTTCCAGGCCGGCGTGCGACCAGCGCAGCTCCGGGCAGACCGCGGCCGCTCCCGCGTACGCGGCGTCGACGTGCAGCCAGACGCCGTACTCCGCGCAGATCGCGCCGATCTCCGGCAGCGGGTCGACGGCGGTGGTGGAGGTGGTCCCGATCGTCGCCACCACGATCGCCGGCGTCACCCCGGCGGCCCGGTCCGCCTCGATCGCCGCCCGCAGCGCCGCCGGGCGCATCGCCTGGGTCGCCGGGTCCACCTCGACCGGGTGGACCCCGTCGGCGCCGAGCCCCGCGATCCGGGCGGCCTTCTCGATCGAGGAGTGCCCCTGGGTGGACGTGTAGGCCCGGTACCGGCGGTCGATCCCGTCCACCCGCCAGCGGCCCTTGCTGGCCCGGTGCAGCGCGGCCAGCGTGGCGACCAGCGTGGCCGACGAGGCGGAGTCCTGGATGACCCCGCCGCCCCGGCCGGCGGAGCGGAACCGCTCCGGCAGGTCGAGCAGCCCGGCGAGCCAGTCCAGCATCACCGTCTCCAGCTCGGTGCAGGCCGGGCCGGTGGCCCAGAGCATGCCCTGCACGCCCAGACCCGAGCTGACCAGGTCGCCGAGCACGCTCGGACCGGAGGTGTTGGCCGGGAAGTAGCCGAAGAAGCCGGGATGCTGCCAGTGCGTCAACCGCGGCGCGATCAGGCTGTCCAGGTCGGCCAGCACGGCCTCGACCGGCTCGCCCCCCTCGGTCGGGCCGGCCGGCAGTGCGGCGGCCACCGCGCCCGGCGGGTCCTGTGAGGTCACCGGCCGCCGCCCCAGTGTCGTCCAGTAGTCCGCGATCCAGTCGACCACCGCGTACCCGGCGCGCCGGAACTCCTCGGGGTCCATGTGCTCAGCCATACCCGGAGTCGATCAGGTGGGTCGGCCCGGATCAAGGGGCGGCACCCCCGACCCGTCCCGACCGGGAATGCCGTACCACCACCGGTCACCAAGTTAGGGGAGCTCCGCGACGGTGGGGTGACGTCGCTATGAAGAGCGTGTTTCAGCCGTTCCGGCGCAGTCCGCCGGCCACCTTCTCGGCGACCAGCTCGAACGAGCGCACCCGGTCGGCCACGTCGTACACCATCGTGGTGAGCATCAGCTCGTCCGCGCCGGTGCGCTTCAGCAGCTCGCCCAGCTGGCGGCCCACCGTCTCCGGCGAACCCATCGCCTGACCCTCCCGACGCTGCCGGACGAAGTCGCGCTCCAGCTCGTCGTACGGGTACGCCGCCGCTTCCTCCGGGCTGGCCAGGGGCTCGGGGCGGCCCGAGCGCAGCTTCAGGAACGACAGCGAGCTCGGCCCGGCCAGCCACTCCGCCCGCTCGTCGGTCTCCGCGCAGACCACGTTGACCGCGACCATCGCGTACGGCTGGTCCAGCCAGCGTGACGGCCGGAAGCTCTGTCGGTACAGCGCCAGCGCGGGCAGGGTGTTCTGCGCGCTGAAGTGGTGCGCGAACGAGAACGGCAGCCCGAGCAGCCCGGCGAGCTGGGCGCTGAACCCGCTCGACCCGAGCAGCCACACGACCGGGGACTGGCCGCGCCCCGGGGTGGCCGTGATCGGCCCCGGCTCCTCGCCGCTGAAGTAGTTCATCAGGTCCGCCAGTTCCCGGGGGAAACCCTCGGCCGACAGCCCTTCCATGGTCCGGCGCAGCGCCAGCGCGGTCACCTGGTCGGTGCCCGGCGCCCGGCCGATGCCCAGGTCGATCCGGCCCGGGTGCAGCGCCTCCAGGGTGCCGAACTGCTCGGCCACCACCAGCGGCGCGTGGTTGGGCAGCATCACCCCGCCGGAGCCGAGCCGGATCGTCGAGGTGTTCGCCGCAAGGTGGGCGAGCAGCACCGCCGGCGCCGAGCTGGCGATCGCCGGCATGTTGTGGTGCTCGGCCACCCAGAACCGGCGGTAGCCCAACTCCTCGGTGCGGCGGGCCAGCTCGGTGGTGTGCCGCAGCGCCTCACCGGAGGTCGCCCCACGGGCCACGGGAGCAAGATCAAGAACAGACAACGGTACGTCGATCACTCGTTGAGCAACCCCGCCCGCACCGGAATTGTTCCGGATGGCTCTAGCCCATACCGCGCGCCTGCTCGAAGATCAGGCTGGTCTGGGTGTGCTGCACCGCCGGGTCCACCGCCAGGTGGTCGAGCACGAAGTCCCGCAGCGCGTCCCCGGAGGCCGCCCGCACGTGCAGCACGTAGTCCTCCGCGCCGGCCACGTGGAACACCGACACCACCCCCGGCAGCCGGACCGACCGGGCCCGGAACGCGTCCACCGCCGCCCGCTCGTGCGCGGCCAGCCGCACCGACACCAGCGCCTGCAACGGCAGTCCCACCGCGGCCGGATCAACCTCGGCGTGGAAGCCGCGGATCGCCCCGCACTCGCGCAGTGCCCGGGTCCGGGTCAGGCACGTCGAGGGCGCCACCCCCACCCGCTCCGAGAGGGCGTTGTTCGGCAGCCGCCCGTCGGCGGCCAGCTCGGTCAGAATCGCGCGGTCGACGTCGTCCAGGGCCGTGTACGGCCGCACATCGTTCGGTGCAACGGGCATGTGAGCATCCTCCACCGAATCTGTCAACGTTGGAAGGGCTGCCAGCAGAATCATGTGCGCATCTATTGCCTCTTCCTGGGCTGATGTTCGATCCTTCTGTCATGACAGCCGTGGACACCAGAGCCGTGCACGCCGGGCGCGACGACCTCGCCGGTCTCGGCGTCCACGTGCCGCCCATCGACCTCTCCACCACCAACCCGCTGCCCTCGGTCGACGAGGGCGGCGACGCGTACGAGACCCTCGCCACCGGCGGCACGCTCCCGGCCGGCGGCAGCGCCGTCTACCAGCGGCTCTGGAACCCCACCGTGGCCCGGTTCGAGACCGCGCTCGCCGAACTCGAAGGCACCGCCGAAGCCGTCGCCTTCGCCAGCGGCATGGCCGCCCTCACCGCCGCCCTGCTCGCCGCCACCCGCGACGGGAAGCGTCACATCGTCGCCGTCCGCCCCCTCTACGGCGGCACCGACCACGTGCTCGCCACCGGCCTGCTCGGCACCGAGGTCACCTGGGCCCGCCCGGACGAGGTCGCCGCCGCCGTCCGCCCCGACACCGCGCTGGTCATCGTCGAGACCCCGGCCAACCCCACCCTCGACCTGGTCGACATCGCCGCCCTGGCCGACGCCGCCGGCGACGTTCCCCTGCTGGTCGACAACACCGTCGCCACGCCCGTGCTCCAGCAGCCCGCCCGGCACGGCGCCGCGCTGGTGCTGCACAGCGCCACCAAGAGCATCGGTGGCCACGGCGACGTCCTCGCCGGCGTGGTCGCCTGCGACGCCGGCTGGGCCACCCGGCTGCGCCAGGTCCGCGCCGTCACCGGGGCGATCCTGCACCCGCTCGGCGCGTACCTGCTGCACCGCGGCCTGCAGACGCTGCCGCTGCGGGTCCGCGCCCAGCAGGCCGGCGCCGAGAAGCTGGCCATCTGGCTCGCCGGCCACCCTGCCGTCGAGCGGGTCCACCACCCGGCGGTGCACGACCCGGCCGGGCTGGTCGGCCGGCAGATGTCCGGCACCGGCAGCCTGCTCGCCTTCGAGGTACGCGGCGGCGCGCCCGCCGCGGCGGCCGTCGCCGGGGCCTGCCAGCTGATCACCCACGCCGTGTCGCTCGGCGGGGTGGACACGCTGATCCAGCACCCGGCCTCGCTGACCCACCGGCCCGTTGCCGGGGAGGCCAAGCCGTGCGGCGCGCTGCTGCGGGTCTCCGTCGGGCTGGAGGACCCGGAGGACCTGCGCGCAGACCTGGAACGGGCCCTCGCCGCGATCTGACCGGCGCGCTCGCCCTCAGGACTTCGGTCCGACGTGCCGGTCGAGGGCGGCGACCGCCTCGCGGCGGGCGACGGAGAGCGAGTTGCGGCGGTTCATCCGCCAGGCGATGCCGAGCAGGTCCAGCGCCCATTGGCAGAGGGCCATGATGTCGGCGGACTCGTTGATGAACATGTAGCGCGGGTAGACGTATCGCTTGCCGCGGACGGTGATCCGATTGCTGCCCCGCCAGCCGTCGGAGTGGAAGAGGCCGCGCAGGAAGTCGCCGGGGTGGCGCTCGACGATCTCTCGCTGCCAGTCGGCCAGGACGATCGGGCGCTCGTGCTTCTTGCCGGGCCCGTGCTGGGGGAAGAGACAGGGCCAGTGGACGCCGTAGCTCTGCACTCCTACGCACCCCTGCTTCTGGACCCGTTGGACGGAACTCGCCATGACGTCCCGCATCGCACGGTCGCAGAGTTCGATCAGGTTCGGCCAGGCGTCCGCGCAGAAGATGCGGAGGACGGGGACGTGCGCCGTAGTGACCAGATGGCCGTCGCCCAGGTAGAGGCCGAGGAGGTAGACGTAGGACGCCGGGTCTGTCGGATTGTCGACGACTGAACTGCAACGGAAGCAGCGTACCTGGCTGCCCAGTTGCTTCGGTTCCGCTCGATCCTTGCACCACTGCCGAACTGTCGGGTAGGGCAGGCCGAGGTGGCGGGCGACCTCCGCGACAGTGCTGCCGGCCAGGTACAGCTGACGGGCGCGGGAGCGGATCTCAAGCGAGTGCACGGGTCCATTTTCGAACGCCCGTACGACACTTTGGTGCCCCCGGTGGGACTCGAACCCACACTGTCGGAGGTTTGAGCTCCGTCTCTCTTCCGGTTGGAGTACAGGGGCCTTCCGTGATTCGGTCTTGACAGACTACCCACTACGCTAAGGGCGGCGACACCCGGCACGGCGGGTGTCGGGCTCAGACTGGTGGGAGTGGCTCGTGGCCGAGACGCAGACGGACGCTGAGCGCAGGCGGGTACTGATCGCCGAGGACGAGGCGCTCATCCGGCTGGACCTGGCCGAGATGCTGGTCGAAGAGGGTTACGAGGTGGTCGGCGAGGCCGGTGACGGCGAGACCGCCGTAAAGCTCGCCGAGGACCTGAAGCCGGACCTGGTCATCCTCGACATCAAGATGCCGATCATGGACGGGCTGGCCGCCGCCGAGCGGATCGCGGGCGCCCGGATCGCCCCGGTGATCATCCTGACCGCGTTCAGCCAGCGGGACCTGGTGGAGCGGGCCCGGGCGGCCGGCGCGATGGCGTACCTGGTCAAGCCGTTCCAGAAGAGCGACCTGGTGCCGGCGGTGGAGATCGCCCTCTCCCGATACTCCGAGGTCGCCGCGCTGGAGGCGGAGGTCGCCGGCCTCACCGACCGGCTGGAGATCCGCAAGACTGTCGAGCGCGCCAAGGGCGCGCTGATGACCACGTACGGGATGACCGAGCCGCAGGCGTTCAAGTGGATCCAGCGCACGGCGATGGACCACCGGATGACCATGAAGGAGGTCGCCGAGCGGATCCTCGCCGAGACCGCCGGCGGCGAGGTGACCCAGCCCGCCTCCTGACCGCCCGCCCCACCTCGCGATCGCCACGTGCTCCCATGCGGTCGGCCCACAACCGACCGCCGCGGACCGGTGGCGCGCCCTCGTGCGCCGCGGACCGGTGGCGAGCGCCGCGCGCGTGGAATCGGCGGCGCGGGAATCCGGCGCGTCTGCGGGTCCCGTACCGCGTCATTGGTCGATACGATCGCGGCCATGCGTGCTCGGCGTCCGCTGGCGGTGCTCGGCCTGACGGCCGTGCTGCTGGCCGGCTGCCGGTCGACCGGCCACGCCGACCCGCCGCCGGAGCCAGCCCGCCCGGCCTGGCAGCCGGTGACCCTGCCGGCGCCGCCCGGCGCGCCCGGGCGGCTGCTGCTGCGGGACGCGACGGCCTGCGCGGGCCGGTGGTTCGTGGTGGGCGCCGTCGCAGACGCGGCGGGCGGCACCCGCCCGGCGGCGTGGACCAGCGCCGACGCCGTCGCCTGGACGGCGCTGCGTGCGGTGCCGCGCAGCCCGTACGGCGAGGAGAACGTGCTGAGCGCGGCGGGCTGCCGGGACGGCCGGCTGGCCGCGGTGGGCGGCAAGAGCGGCGGCGTGCACGGCAATCCGCGGATCAGCACCTGGCGGCAGGTCGGCGACGGGTCGCTGGTGGAGGTGCCGGCCGAGTTCGAGGTGTTCGGCGGCCCGGACGCGGTCAACGTGGGCCGCATCGCGGGCGGCCCGCGCGGCTGGCTGATCGCCGGTAACCGGGCCACCGGGGCGGCGGCCTGGGTCTCCGCCGACGGGACCGATTTCCGGCTGGTCAGCGGGGTGCCGGGGCTGGCCGCGGACGCGGCCGGCCGGCCGTGGGCGGCGGACGGCACGGCGGCGGCGTCGGGGTGGCTCATGGTGGGCTCGGTGCTGCCGTCGGGGCGTACCGGCGTGGATCCGGCGGTGTGGACCTCGCCGGACGGGCGGGCCTGGCGGCGCCCGGTGCTGGCGACGGGCGGGGCCGACGCGGACCTGCAGCGGGTGGTCCGGGTGGGGGAGCGCGCCGTGGCCGTCGGCCGCCGGGGCGACGGCCTGGGCGCCTGGCTGGGTGACGGCGGGAGCTGGCGCGCGGGCGGCGGCTTCGGCGGCGCGGGGACGGACCGGCCGGGCCGGGTGTGGGGGCTGGCCGCGGTCGGCGACGGCACACTCGCGGTGGCCGCGGGCGGGGTGACCGGTGCCGGGTGGTTCTCCCGGGATGGGGCGGCCTGGTCCGCGGTGGCCCTGCCGGTGGCGGTGCCGGCGAGCAGTGACCGCACGGTGGCGGTGGCCGGTGCCGGGGAGGCCGTTCTGTTGCTGGAGGACAACAACTTAGGGGCCACGGTCTGGTTGGCGCGCGGCCCGTGGAGCCCCGGCTGACCCTCCCACCAGCGTGTTTCCGGTCAGAGTCGGATGTCCGATTTCCCCACTACACGGGCGCGTGTGTTACAGCACATCTGTGAATCCGACCACTCAACGTAACGGTTAGGTCAACCCCGCTATCTAGGTCTTACGGCATACCCCGCTGGTGGGATAACGTCCCGCCCCAGACCGGGATCGCGGTCGGTCCGGCCAACCTCGCAAGGTCCAATTCGCGCTGGGTGGTCCGGGCCTTCGGACGGAGGAGGGTACGAGCCGTGAGGCAGAAGCTCGCACGGGTGCTTGGTGGCGTGGCCATCACCGCGCTCGTTTTCAGTGGCGCGGCCTGCAAGGCCGACAGTGGTAGTGACGCGAGCGGCAACAAGGCCGCCTGCGACCTGAAGATCGGCTTCTTCGGCCCGCTGACCGGTGACGCCGCGGGTCTCGGTATCCACATGCGCAACGGCACCAAGCTGGCCATCGACCAGTACAACAAGGACAACAAGGACTGCAAGGTCAACCTGGCCGAGTACGACTCGCAGGGTGACCCGGCCAAGGCCGCCCCGCTGGCCCAGCAGGCCGTCGGCGACAGCAAGGTCGTCGGCATCATCGGCCCGGCGTTCTCGGGTGAGTCCGAGGTCGCCGACCCGATCTTCGACGCGGCCGGCCTGCCGATCATCACCCCGTCGGCGACCCGCCCGAGCCTGAGCACCAAGAACTGGAAGATCTTCCACCGGGGCGTCGGCAACGACACCTCGCAGGGCCCGGCCGCCGGTCGCTACATCAAGAACGTCCTCAAGGCCGACAAGGTCTACGTCGTCGACGACCAGTCGGCGTACGGCGCCGGCCTGGTGGACGAGGTCAAGAAGGTCATCGGCACCGCCGCCGGCGAGGACAAGGTCCAGGTCAAGCAGACCAACTTCTCCGCCGTCGTCACCAAGATCCAGAGCAGCGGCGCCAACGTCCTCTTCTTCGGTGGCTACTACACCGAGGCCGGCCTGCTGCTCAAGCAGCTCAAGGGCGCCGGCTGGAAGGGCACCATGGTCGCTGGTGACGGCGTCAACGACGCCAACTTCATCAAGGTCGCCGGCGAGCAGGTCGCCGAGGGCACCATCCTGACCTGCCCGTGCGCCCCGGCCACCGCGGCCAAGGGCACCTTCGTGACCGACTACAAGGCGGCCTTCGCGCAGGCCGAGCCGGGCACCTACGCCGACGTGTCGTACGACATCACCAAGATCATGCTCGAGGGCGTCAAGGCCGGCAAGGCCACCCGCGCCGACCTGCTCAGCTTCATCAGCTCCTACAACAAGGCGGGTGGCGCCACCGGCGTGACCTACAAGTTCGAGGCGAACGGTGAGCTGGACCCGGCCCAGGTGCTGGTCTGGGCGTTCAAGGTGAACGCGGGCAAGGTCGTCCCCGACATCGAGATCCCCAAGGCCTGACCGGTTCTGTCCGGTCCCGCCAGGGACACCAGGTGTGTGCGGCCGGGAGTCTTCCTCCCGGCCGCACCGCTTGGCCGCACAGTTGGAGCCCCACTTGAACTTCGATGAGCTGTTCGGGAACTTCCCGGCGCTGACCATAACTGGACTGGAACAGGGCGCGATTTACGCGCTCGTCGCCCTCGGTTACACCCTGGTGTACGGCGTGCTGCGCCTGATCAACTTCGCTCACTCCGAGGTCTTCATGGTCGGTACCTTCACCGCCCTGTGGACCTGGGAGGCCCTCGGCTACAACCAGAACTCCCCGGCGCCGGCCCTCGGCCCGCTGATCGTGGCGATCCTCGCCGGCCTCGCCGTCGCGATGGTCGCCTCGGCGGCCACCGCGGTCACCGTCGAGCTCGTGGCCTACCGCCCGCTGCGTCGGCGCAACGCCCCGCCGCTGGCCTTCCTCATCACCGCGATCGGCGCGTCGTTCGTGCTCTCCGAGTCGTTCGGCATCGGCACCGCCCGGGCCCCGTTCGGCATGCCGACGCTGATCCCGCAGGAAACGGTCTTCACCGTCTTCGGCGCCGCGGTGACCAACGTCCAACTGCTGATCCTCGGCGTGACGCTGATCATGATGATCAGCCTGGACCAGTTCGTGAACCGCAGCCGGCTCGGCCGGGGCATCCGCGCCGTCGCCCAGGACCCGGACACCGCCGCCCTGATGGGCGTCAACAAGAACCGGGTGATCCTGCTGGTCTTCGTGCTCGGCGGCCTGATGGCCGGCGTGGCCGCCCTGCTGTGGAACGTCCGGTACGGCTACACCAAGTTCAACGTGGGCTTCCTGATCGGGCTCAAGGCCTTCTCGGCCGCGGTGCTCGGCGGCATCGGCAACCTGCGCGGCGCGCTCCTCGGCGGTCTCCTGCTCGGCGTCGTGGAGAACTACGCCGCCGGCCTCTTCGGAGGAGACTGGAAGGACTTCACCGGTTTCGTGCTGTTGATCGTGCTGCTGATGTTCCGGCCCACCGGCCTGCTCGGCGAATCTCTCGGGAGGGCGCGCGCATGACCGCCACCTCGGAAAAGGGACGCATGTCCGCGTTCAGGAGCCGCTGGGCAGGGATGCCGAAGCAGTTCCGCTGGGCCGGCCTCGTCGCCCTGGTGATCTTCCTCTACATCCTGCCCAACAAGTGGTTCTACGAGTACCTCGGCTTCCCGATCGGCAGCGAGTACTTCGCCCTTTACACCACCCGGTCGGACTTCGCGGCGGTGCTCTTCGACACCGCGATCTTCGTCCTGCTGGCGGTGGGGCTCAACGTCGTGGTCGGCTTCACCGGCCTGCTCGACCTCGGTTACTTCGGCTTCTACGCCGTCGGCGCGTACACCGTGGCGCTGCTGACCTCGCCGGAGAGTCGGTTCGGTACGAACTGGCCGTGGCTGGCGGCGGTGCCGGTGGCGATCGCGGTGGCGATGCTTTCCGGGGTGATCCTCGGCGGGCCGACGCTGCGGCTGCGCGGCGATTACCTGGCCATCGTGACCCTGGGCTTCGCCGAGATGATCCGGCTCTACGCCGCCCGCAACAACGGCATCGCCCAGGGCCAGCGGGGTATCCCGCAGGTGCCGCACCCGCCGGGCACCGGCTCGGACGGCAAGGCGCTCTTCGGCGTGGTCGACTCCAAGCCCTACTACTGGCTGATCCTGACGGTGATCATCGTGATCATCTTCGCCATGCGGAATCTGGCCAACAGCCGGGTCGGCCGGGCCTGGGTCGCCATCCGGGAGGACGAGGACGCCGCCGAGATCATGGGCGTGCCCACGTTCAAGTACAAGCTCTGGGCGTTCGCCATCGGCGCGGCGGTCGGCGGTCTGTCCGGCGCGATCTTCGCCGGCAAGCAGACGTTCATCAACTCGGACAGCTTCCTGCTGGAGAACTCGATCCTGGTGCTCGCCGCGGTCATCCTCGGCGGTGCCGGCAACCTCAAGGGCGCGATCATCGGTGGCGCGATCACCTGGTACCTGCCCGAGTGGCTGCGCGGAATCGGTGACCTCATCGGCGTCAACTTCGACGCCGCCGAGTACCGGATCCTGGTCTTCGGTCTGGTCGTCATCGTCATGATGATCTTCCGGCCGCAGGGTCTGGTGCCGAACCGGCGCCGGGCGGCCGAGTTCGCCGACCGACGCAAGGAAGCGGTTCCCCAGGAGACGGTGCCCAATGAGTGAGCCGCAGATGCACAGCGAGCGGGACGAGACGAGCGAGCGGGACATCGCCGACGACGGTCGCAGCACCGTCGGCGTACCGCCGGAGAAGGGCTCGGACACCCCGGTGGAGCCGACCCCCGGCAGCGCCGACCCGGCCGGCCGGGAGCCGCTGCTGGAGGTCGACCACGTCACCCTCCGGTTCGGCGGTGTGGTCGCCCTCGACGACGTCGCGTTCACCCTCTACAAGGGGGAGATCCTCGGCCTGATCGGCCCGAACGGCGCCGGCAAGACCACCTGCTTCAACGCGATGACCGGCGTCTACCGACCCACCCAGGGCGAGATCCGGTTCCAGGGGCAGCGGACCAACGGCAAGCGCCGGTCCTGGATCACCAAGGCCGGCATCGCCCGGACGTTCCAGAACATCCGGCTCTTCCCGGAGATGACCGCGCTGGAGAACGTGATGGTGGGCGCGGACGCCCACCACAAGGCCAGCGTGATCTCCGCGATGTTCCGGCTGCCCCGGCACTGGCGGGAGGAGCGGCACGGCCGGGACAAGGCGTACGAGCTGTTGCGCTTCGTCGGCATCGAGCGGCGCGCCGGCGAGCTGTCGCGCAACCTGTCGTACGGCGAGCAGCGGCGGCTGGAGATCGCCCGGGCGCTGGCGACCGATCCCACCCTGCTCTGCCTGGACGAGCCGGCCGCCGGCTTCACCCCGGCGGAGAAGGAGGAACTGCTCGGCCTGATCCGTAAGATTCGGGACAACGGCACGACGGTGCTGCTGATCGAGCACGACATGCGCCTCGTCATGGGCGTGACCGATCGGATCGTCGTACTGGAGTTCGGCAAGAAGATCGCCGAGGGCCTGCCGGCCGAGGTCCGCGAGGACCCGAGGGTGATCGCGGCGTACCTGGGGGTGCCCACCGATGCTGCTTGAGATCAAGGACCTGACCCTGCTGTACGGCCGGATCCAGGCACTGCACGGGATCAGCCTGGCGGTCAACGAGGGCGAGGTGGTCGCGCTGATCGGCGCCAACGGCGCCGGCAAGACCACCACCATGCGGGCCATCTCCGGGCTGCGCCCGGTGGCCCAGGGCTCGATCGTCTTCGACGGCACCGACATCACCCGGATGCGCGCCGACCTGCGGGTGGTCCGGGGCATCGGGCAGGCGCCCGAGGGCCGGGGCGTCTTCCCCGGGATGACCGTCCTGGAGAACCTGGAGATGGGGGCGTACACCCGCCGGGACCGGGCCGGCATCGCCGAGGACCTGAAGATGGTGATGGACCTCTTCCCCCGGCTGGCCGAGCGGCGCAAGCAGGCCGGCGGCACGCTCTCCGGCGGCGAGCAGCAGATGCTCGCGGTCGGTCGGGCGCTGATGGCCCGACCGCGGCTGCTGCTGCTCGACGAGCCGTCGATGGGGCTCGCCCCGATGCTGATCCAGCAGATCTTCGAGATCATCACCCGGATCAACGAGCAGGGCACCACCATCCTGCTCGTGGAACAGAACGCCCAGCAGGCGCTGTCCCGCGCCCACCGGGGCTACGTGCTGGAGACCGGCCGGATCGTCAAGGAGGGCACCGGCCGGGACCTGCTGCACGACCCGGCGGTCAAGGAGGCGTACCTCGGCGTGGCCTGAGGTCGTACCGTCGCGGCCGGCCGCCCCTCGCGGGGGTGGCCGGCCGTGGGCGTTTTCGCGCCGGGCGCGCCCGGGCGCCGGCTTTCCGCCGGCGCCCCAGTGCCGACCGGCGGGGATGTCGGTCGTACGGACTAGAGTCGCTGCCGTGACAGCTATGACGCCGCGCCTGCTCCTCGTCGACGGACACTCCCTGGCATACCGGGCCTTCTTCGCCCTGCCGGTGGAGAACTTCTCCACCACGACGGGGCAGCCGACCAACGCGGTGTACGGCTTCACCTCGATGCTGATCAACGTGCTCCGCGACGAGCAGCCCACCCACATCGTGGTCGCGTTCGACGTCTCCCGGCACTCCTTCCGCACCGACCGGTACGCCGAGTACAAGGCCGGCCGCAGCGAGACCCCGACCGACTTCAAGGGCCAGGTGAGCCTGGTCAAGGAGGTCCTCGCCGCGCTGCGCATCCCGGTGGTGGAGATGGCGGGCTACGAGGCCGACGACGTCATCGCCACCCTCGCCTGCCAGGCCCGCGACCAGGGCATGCAGGTGCTGATCAGCACTGGCGACCGGGACGCGTTCCAGCTCGTCGGCGACCAGGTCACCGTGCTCTACCCGCGCAAGGGCGTCTCCGACCTGGCCCGGATGGACCCGGCCGCGATCGAGGCGAAGTACGGCGTCGGCCCGGAGCGCTACCGGGACCTGGCCGCCCTGGTCGGCGAGACCAGCGACAACCTGCCCGGCATCCCCGGCGTCGGGCCGAAGACCGCCGCCAAGTGGATCAACACGTACGGCGGGGTGGAGGGCGTCATCGCCCGGGCTGACGAGATCAAGGGCAAGGCGGGCGACAGCCTGCGCGAGCGGCTCGCCGACGTGATCCGCAACTATGAGATCAACTGCCTGGTCTCCGACCTTGAGCTGCCCGTCCGCCCCGAGGACGCCCGCTGGCAGGGCTGGGACCGGGAGGCCGTCCACCAGGTCTTCGACACCCTGCAGTTCCGCATCCTGCGCGACCGGCTCTACCAGTACCTGGAGGCCGTCGAGCCGGAAGCCGAGTCCGGCTTCGACCTGACCGGCGAGGTGCTCACCGAGCCCGGCGCGCTCGCCGGCTGGCTGGAGACGCACGCCCCGGCCGGCGCCCCCGTCGGTTTGGCGGTCAAGCTCGACACCGGCCCCAACCGGCGGCACACCGCGTCGGTGACCGGGATGGCCCTGGCCACCGCCGCCGGCGCGGCCGCCTGGTTCGACCCGGCCACCCTCGAGCCGGTCGACGATTCGGCCCTCGCCGGCTGGCTCGCCGACGGCGAGCGCCCCAAGGTGCTGCACGACAGCAAGCCGGCCGTGCTGGCCTTCGCGGCGCACGGCTGGGAGCTGGCCGGCGTCGCCCGGGACACCCAGATCGCGGCCTACCTGGCCCGCCCCGACCAGCGCTCCTACGACCTCACCGACCTGGCGCTGCGCTACCTGCACCGGGAGTTGCGGGTCGACGCGCCGGAGAGCGGCCAGCTCACCCTGGAGGGGTTGGGCAACGACGGCGAGGCCGAGCAGAACCTCATGCTCCAGGCCCGGGCCACCCTCGACCTGGCCGACGCGATCGACGCCGAGCTGTCCCGCGACGGTGAGCAGTCCCTCCGGCTGATGGCCGGGGTGGAGTTGCCGCTGATGCGGGTGCTCGCCGCCATGGAGCGCACCGGCATCGCCGCCGACAATGACTACCTCCACGAGTTGGAGGCGCACTTCGCCGGTGAGGTCAAGACCGCCGCGCAGAACGCCTACGCCGAGATCGGGCGGGAGTTCAACCTCGGCTCGCCGAAGCAGCTCCAGGAGATCCTCTTCAACGAGCTGGGCTTGCCGAAGACCAAGAAGATCAAGACCGGCTACACCACCGACGCCGACGCCCTGCAGTGGCTCTACGCGCAGCAGCCGCACCCGGTGCTGGCGCACCTGCTGCGCCACCGGGACGTGGCCAAGCTCAAGTCGACCGTCGACGGGCTGCTCAAGTCCGTCTCCGACGACGGCCGGATCCACACCACCTTCAACCAGACGGTGGCCGCCACCGGCCGGCTCTCCTCCACCGAGCCCAACCTGCAGAACATCCCGATCCGCACCGAGGAGGGCCGGCGGATCCGCCGCGCCTTCGTGGTGGGGGAGGGGTACGAATGCCTGCTCACCGCCGACTACAGCCAGATCGAGATGCGGATCATGGCACACCTGTCGTCGGACGACGCACTGATCGAGGCGTTCAACTCCGGCCACGACTTTCACGCCGCCACCGCCTCGTCCGTGTTCTCCGTCGAGGTCGGCGCGGTCACCCCCGACCAGCGGCGCAAGATCAAGGCGATGAACTACGGCCTGGCGTACGGGTTGAGCGCGTTCGGTCTCTCCCAGCAGCTCGGGATCAGCGCCGAGGAGGCGCGCGGGCTGATGGAGAACTACTTCGGCGGCTTCGGCGGGGTCCGTGACTACCTGCAGGAGGTGGTCGCCCGGGCCCGACAGGACGGCTACACCTCCACCATCCTCGGCCGCCGCCGCTACCTGCCCGACCTGGTCAGCGACAACCGCCAGCGCCGCGAGATCGCCGAGCGGATGGCGCTCAACGCCCCTATCCAGGGCTCCGCGGCCGACATCATGAAGGTCGCCATGCTGCACGTCGACAGCGCGCTGCGCGACGCCGGGCTGCGCTCCCGGATCCTGCTCCAGGTGCACGACGAGCTGGTCGTCGAGGTCGCCCCCGGCGAGCGGGCGACCCTGGAGGCGCTGGTCCGCAAGGAGATGGGCGAGGCGTACCCGCTGTCGGTGCCGCTGGAGGTCTCCGTCGGCGAGGGCCGCGACTGGAACAGCGCCGACCACTGACCGGCCGTCGTCCCCGTTCGGGCGCCCCTGATGGGGACGGGGCGACCCTGTCAACCCCTCGCCCGCGCCGCGCGTCGAGGCTGCTCATCCGGGCCCGTGACCTCGGTGGCTACCGGGTGGTCCGGGCGGTGTTCTCGGGCACGAGGGCGGTCAGCTCGGCGACCTCGGCGTCGGTCAGCCGGATGTGTGCGGCGGCGATGTTCTCCCGCAGGTGGGTGAGGCTTGTCGTGCCCGGGATGGGCAGCATCGCGGGGGACCGGTGCAGCAGCCAGGCCAGCGCGATCTGCTGGGGCGTCGCCTCGTACCCGGCGGCGAGCGGGGCGAGGGCGTCGGCGACCTGGTCGGCGTTGTCCCCGCCGTCGCGGAGGCTGACGGGGTGCCAGGGCGAGAACACCGCGCCGGACTGCTCTGCGGCCGCGAGAAGGTCCGCGCCGGTGCGGTTGCCGATGTTGTACAGGGCCGTCACCGCGGAGACGTCGGCGATCGACCGCGCGACCTCGAACTGAGCGGCGGTCACGTTGGACAGGCCGATGTGCTTGATGTACCCCTCATCCTGCATCTTCTTCAGCTCGCCGACCTGGTCCTCGAAGGGAGCGTCCGTGGCGTAGCCGCTGTGCAGGTAGTAAAGGTCGAACCGCTCCAGGCCGAGGCGCTGCAGGCTCATCATGGCCGACTGGCGGAGGTACTTCGGGTTGCCCACCCAGCCGAGGGTGGAGTAGTCGAATCCGCCCCGGACGAAGCCGCCCTTGCTGGCGACGACCAGGCCCTCCGGGTAGGGGTGCAGTGCCTCGCGGATGAGCAGTTCGTTCGTGTGCGGGCCGTAGACGTCGGCGGTGTCGATGAAGGTCACCCCCTCGTCGACGAGCGCGCGGAGCAGCGCCACTCCACCGTCGTGGTCCGGATACGGGCCCCAGACCTGCTTGCCGGTGAGCTGCATCGCGCCGAAGCCGACGCGGCCGACCTGGAGATCGGCGCCGAGCGTGATCGTGGGCAGGGAGGACACGGGTTGACCTGGCACGGCCATCTCGATTCAGCTCAAGATCCGACAAGATCGAATAATCCTCCGGTTTATCGGAGCGTGCTCGTGGAGGGCCTGGCCTTCAACCCCGGCGCGTTTCCGGCCGCCCGCGACGCGCTCTACGCCACCGGCGGCTCGTTGATCTCGGACGCCCAGCGCGCCGGCCGGGTCAGCAGCGAGCTGGACATCGACGGCGTGATGAGGTTCGTCATCAGCGTCAGCGTCGGCCGGCACCGCTCAGCCCTTCAGCGGGTCGTGGCCCCAGTTCATCAGCGACCAGCGCCACCTGGTGTTCCGGATGTCGCCGGAGGGGCGCTGTGCCATGTGTCGGTGCACGTACCCGATGACCTTGCGCATGTGCTTGTAGTCGCCGGCGCCGAGGTCCGCGCGCTTGCGGCGCAGCAGGTCGATGATCTTCCGGCCGGATTCGTGGCCGACCGAGTCGCCGCCCTTGGTGCCCTTCTTCCGCCAGCCGACGTGCTTCGACTCGTCGGTCTCCAGCCACCCGGACAGCTCGCCGGGCTTCATGTTCACCGTTTCGGTGAACTCCCGGTACGTCTGTTCGGGGTCATCACTTCGGCTCATGGCGCAGCGCCTCCGGTCGGTGGGCGACGTCCCGGCCCGAGTCGTCGTTGCGGATCCGGTACTGCGGTTCCTCGGCGGACGCGTTCACGGGATGCCCGCGGATGTGCGTCCGGTCGATGAGCTTCTCCTTGACCACGCCGTGCGCCCGCCCGCTGTGGCTGGCCCAGGAGACGTGGTCGCCCCTGCGGAACTCCTTCTCAGCCATGCCCGCCGGGTACCCGGGGCCGGCGGGCGGAAACGACGGCTACCCCTCGGCCGGCTTCTCCGCGACGAAGATGGCGGTGCCGGGGAAGAGGCGGCCGCGCAGCGGGCTCCACTGCCCCCAGATCCCCTCGTGCCCCTCGCGCCACTCCGGTTCCACCAGGTCCAGGAAGCGGAAGCCGGCGCCGACGATCTCCCGGATCCGGTCACCGAGGGTGCGGTGCTGCTCGACGTACGTGGCCACGCCGTGCTCGTCCTGCTCCACGTACGGGGAGCGGTCGAAGTACGAGTGCACGGCGGTCAGCCCGCCCTCGCCCGGATCGTCCAGGAAGATCCAGCGCATCGGGTGGGTCACCGAGAAGACCCAGCGGCCGCCCGGGCGCAGCACCCGGAAGACCTCCCGCATCACGGCCGCCGAGTCGTCCACGAACGGGATCGCCCCGAACGCCGTGCAGGCGGTGTCGAACGCCGCGTCGGCGAAGGGCAGGGCGAGGGCGTCGGCCTGCACCAGCGGGACGCGTACCCCGGTGGTGGCGGCGGCGATCGCGGCGTGCCGCAGCATGCCGGCGGAGAGGTCCAGGGCGACCGGCCGGGCGCCCTGGGTGGCCAGCCACCGGGCGGCCGCCGCGGCGCCGGAGCCGAGTTCCAGCACCCGGCGGCCGGTCAGGTCGCCGAGCAGCCGGGCGTCGGCCTCGCGCAGCCCTTCGGGAGACCAGACGAAGTCCACGTCGCCCAGGAACCCGCCGTGCTCCGCCTGGTAGTCGTCGGCGTCGGTGTCCCACCAGCCCCGGTTGGCTCGGCGGACCTCCGCGTCGCCGACCCGGCGTCGGGTCACCCTGTCGTCATCCACTCGCTCACGCTAGGCCTCGCTCCCGTCGCCGACCGCCCGGGACGCGCCGACCGGGTGGGGCAGGTGGTGCGGATGTGACGGATGAGACAGCGGTGGCACCGTACCGTTCGAAATCTCCGCTTTCGCAGCTGGCGAGGTCGCGAGGAGACGGGAGGCCTTGCACGCTGTGGTAATGCAGCGGGTAGGCTAGACGATGCGCTCGCGGATCGTGTGCCTCGGCAGGGAGCAGGTGCGCGGTCACCGGAGCCACTAATGATCTTCACTTGGCGATCGTTCGGTGTGCCCGGCGACGGATCCGCTGGCGCGAACAGGTCACTGCGACAACACGCCTGCTGTGACAACCCATCCGACCGGAGCAACCGCCCACATGACGAGCAGCATCGAGGCCCCCTCGAGCGCCACCCGGGTCACCCACGACGATCTCGGTTCCGAGGAGGCTTTCCTCGCCGCGATCGACGAGACCATCAAGTACTTCAACGACGGCGACATTGTCGAAGGCACCGTCGTCAAGGTCGATCGGGACGAGGTCCTGCTCGACATCGGCTACAAGACCGAGGGTGTCATCCCCTCTCGTGAGTTGTCGATCAAGCACGACGTGGACCCCGCCGAGGTCGTCTCGGTGGGTGACCACATCGAAGCCCTGGTCCTCCAGAAGGAGGACAAGGAGGGTCGTCTGATCCTCTCCAAGAAGCGGGCGCAGTACGAGCGGGCCTGGGGCACGATCGAGAAGATCAAGGAAGAGGACGGCGTCGTCCGCGGTTCGGTCATCGAGGTGGTCAAGGGTGGCCTCATCCTCGACATCGGGCTGCGCGGCTTCCTGCCCGCCTCCCTGGTCGAGATGCGGCGGGTGCGCGACCTGCAGCCGTACGTCGGCCGCGAGCTCGAAGCCAAGATCATCGAGCTGGACAAGAACCGCAACAACGTGGTCCTGTCCCGCCGGGCCTGGCTGGAGCAGACGCAGTCCGAGGTGCGCACCGAGTTCCTCAACAAGCTGCAGAAGGGCCAGGTCCGCAAGGGCGTCGTGTCCTCGATCGTCAACTTCGGCGCGTTCGTCGACCTGGGCGGCGTGGACGGCCTGGTGCACGTCTCCGAGCTCTCTTGGAAGCACATCGACCACCCGTCCGAGGTCGTCGAGGTCGGCCAGGAGGTCGAGGTCGAGGTCCTGGACGTCGACCTGGACCGCGAGCGGGTCTCGCTGTCGCTGAAGGCGACCCAGGAGGACCCATGGCGGCAGTTCGCCCGCACCCACGCGATCCAGCAGATCGTGCCGGGTAAGGTCACCAAGCTGGTGCCGTTCGGCGCCTTCGTCCGGGTGGACGACGGCATCGAGGGCCTGGTCCACATCTCCGAGCTGGCCGAGCGCCACGTGGAGATCCCGGAGCAGGTCGTCCAGGTCGGCTCCGAGGTCATGGTCAAGGTCATCGACATCGACCTGGAGCGCCGCCGGATCTCGCTGTCGCTCAAGCAGGCCAACGAGGGCTTCGTCGAGGGCGAGGAGCACTTCGACCCGACCCTCTACGGCATGGCCGCGACGTACGACGCCGAGGGCAACTACATCTACCCGGACGGCTTCGACCCGGAGACGGGCGAGTGGCTCGAGGGGTACGACAAGCAGCGCGAGACCTGGGAGAGCCAGTACGCCGAGGCGCGTCTGCGCTGGGAGGCCCACACCAAGCAGGTGCAGACCTCTCGGGCCGCCGACGCCGAGGCCGCTGCCAACCCGACTCCGGCTGTCCCGGCCGCTGGTGGCACCACCACCACGACCACCACGGCCCCGAGCCGGCAGGCCGAGGAGCCGGCCGGCACGCTGGCCACCGACGAGGCGCTCGCCGCTCTGCGGGAGAAGCTCGCCGGCGGTAAGTGACCCGCTGACAACGACGGGCCCCGTCCCCGCGATCCGGTTTCACCGGGTCGTCGGGGGCGGGGCCCTCGCCTTACCCCACGCCATCCCGCGCCCCGCCTTCCGCGCCGTTCCGCGCCCGGCGCCTCCATGTGCCCGTGCGCGCTGGCATCCCGCCCCGTGGCGGGCTGCGAGGCGCGGCTGCGGGGGAGGCAGCCCGGTTTGGCAGCGGCGGGATGATCAGGTTGACTGGTTCGGTGCTGATGGTGGGACTGACCGGCGGGATCGGGTCCGGCAAGAGCGCCGTGGCGGCCCGGCTGGCCGCGCTCGGTGCGGTGGTGATCGACGCTGACCAGGTCGCCCGCGAGGTGGTCGCCTCGGGAAGTGCCGGGCTGGCCGAGATCGTCGCGACCTTCTCCGAGCGGGTGCTCGACGCCCACGGCGCGCTCGACCGGGCGGCGCTGGGGGCGGTCGTCTTCGCCGACGAGGCGGCCCGCCGCCGGTTGGAGGCGATCACCCATCCCCGGGTCCGGGCGCGTACCGCCGAGCTGGTCGCCGCGGCGCCGCCGCACGCCGTCGTGGTCAACGACGTACCGCTGCTGGTGGAGGTGGGGCTCGCGCCGACGTACCACCTGGTGGTGGTCGTGCAGACGGCGGTGGCCACCCGGCTGGAGCGGTTGACCCGCGACCGCGGCATGGACCGCGCGGAGGCCGAGCGGCGGATCGCCGCCCAAGCCGACGACGCCCGCCGGCGGGCGTCGGCCGACGTGGTGCTGAGCAACGACGGTGACCTGGCGGAACTGCACGCGGCGGTGGACGGGCTGTGGCGCGACCGGCTCATCCCGTACGAGGAGAACCTCCGGGCGCGGCGAGCGGTCCGGCCGGAGCAGGTGGTGCAACCCGACCCGACCTGGCCGCAGCAGTACGCCCGGCTGGCCGCCCGGATCCGGCACGCGGTCGCCCCCGCCGACCTGCGCATCGACCACATCGGCTCGACCGCCGTGCCCGGGCTCGCCACGAAGGACGTCATCGACGTCCAGCTCGGCGTGCCGTCGCTGGCGCAGGCGGACGGGCCGCTGGCCGAGCGGCTCGCCGACGCCGGCTTCCCCCGGCTGCCCGGCGAATGGTGGGACAGCCCTCGTCCCGCCGGCGGCGGACGGTGGGTGAAGCGGTTGCACGGCAGCGCCGACCCCGGTCGTCCGGTGCACCTGCACCTGCGGGTGACCGGTTCACCCGGCTGGCGGTACGCCCTGCTGATGCGCGACCACCTGCGCGCCGACCCGGATCAGCGGGCCGCCTACCTGCAGCTCAAGCGGGAACTTGCGGCGGCGGCACCGGACAGCGCGACCTGCGGCACGCTGAAGGACCCCTGGTTCGACGAGGAGCGCCTCCGGGCCGAGGAGTGGGCCGCGCATACCGGTTGGGGGCCCTGACCGGTCGGACGCCGTCCCGGCCGGCCCCGCGGGCAGTCGATCGGCGCAGCGTGGCCGCTACCGATGGGTGGGCCGGGGCGCCGGCGGAGGGGTCACGGTCGGCAGCGCCGGGACCCGTCCCGGGGTGAGGTCGAGCTGCGCCCACACGCCACGACCGGTCCGCAGCTCGACCCGGCGCAGCAGCCCGGCCCGGTCGATCCAGTAGCGAAGCTGCGGCGTCCGGCTGGCCCGCAGCTCGACGACGTCGACGGTGCGGCCGGCCAGCCGGTCGCCGCGCAGCCGGACCGCCGATCGAACGGCGACCGGCGTGCCGGCCGCCCGCAGCGCGGCGTCGACCAGCCAATCCAGGTCGTCGGTGCCGGGCGCGGCGGGCGGCCCGGAGACGCCGGCCGGCGGCAGCGGAGGTGGGGCCGGCAGCTCGGCCGTGCCGTCGGTGACCGGCACCTCCACCCGGGCGACCCGGCCCGCCTGGTAGCGCAGCAGCGTCCGGCGTCCGGGGTTGCCGACCTCTCCGGCCGCCAGGTAGGCCGAGGAACCCGCCCAGCTCAGCCAGCCGGCGGCGCGCAGGTTCGCGGTCGGGCCGAGCGGGGCGGTTCCGGTCAGCGCGGCCCCACCGGCGGCCCGTAGCCGGGCCGGCAGCCGGGTCAACCGGTCGGCCTCGGCGTCGGTGAGCGCCCGCGGCAGACCGGGACGACCACCCAGGGCGTCGACCGGTCGCAGGGTCGGCCGGTCGCTGCGTTGCAGCTCCACGGTGACCGGCGTGTCGTCGGGGAGCCGCCCGGTCAGCCGGTGCAGCCGGGCGTCCCGGTCCAGCCAGAGGCGGAACTGGCGGGCCGGTGCCGGCGTCGCCGGGGTCGCGGTGGTCGGGTCGGCGGGGAGCGGCGCCTGCAGGACCTCGACCGGCGTGCCGGCGGTGGCCTCCTGGCCGAGCCAGCGCGCCTCGGCGGCGACCGGGTCGGGTCGTTCTCCGCCCAGGGCGAGGAGCAGGTCGAGCACGGCGGTCAGGCCGCGCCCGGGGGGACGTTCCCGCAGCTGCCAGCGGTCGGCCGGGGGCACCAGTGGTGGCGGGGCGGGGGTGGGCGCCGCGGTCGGGTGCGGTCGGGCCACCAGTGCCGCCCGGGTGGCCTGGACCAGGCCCCGGTCCGCGCCGGCCCCCGGACCGCTGACGTCCAGGTAGACCAGCGGCCGCGCCCAGTCGACCCAGCCGACCAGTTCGGTCCGGGCCGGCGCGCCGCCGAGGGTGACGTGCACTCCGGAGCGGACGTCCCGGTAGGCGGTCACCCGCATCGCCGCGAGCCGTTCCGCCTCGGCCGCGCTCAGCGGGCGGGTCGGGTCGGCCGGCTCGGGCGCCCAGCTCAACAGCCCGGCGACCAGGGCCGCGGCGGAGGCCGTCGCCGCCACCCCGAGCGCGAGCAGGGTGCTCCGGCGCCGGCCCGGCCGCTCGGGCCGGTGCCCCGCGCCGTCCGCGTCGGCCCCACGGCCGGGTTCCGGTGCGCGGTCGGCCGGCGCGGATCCGGTACGGGGTGCGGTCGCCCCGGCGGGCGGTGCGGCGGCCCGCCGGCGTCGGCCGCGGGGGCCGGTGGGCGTCGCGGCGTCGCGGGATCGGTGCCTGGGCGGAGTGTCGGCGGCTGGCGCTGTGGGTGGCGCGGCGGGTCCTGGGGGTGGCGCGGCGGGTCCCAACGGAGGTGCGGTGTCCGACGGCGGTTCGGCGGGGCTGGCGGCCGGTGCGGGGGAGTTCCGCCGGGGTGGGGTGTGGGGGGTGGCGGGTGCGGGGGTGGGGCGGGGCGGCCGCCCGGGAGAGGTCTCCACAAGTGGAGAACGCGGCTGCCGGATTCGGGTGACGAGCAGGGGCGCTCGCGGCGGCCGGTCAGCGCCTCCAGCGCGACCACGTCGGATGCGCACGCCGGTGATGTCCGGGTGCTGCGACCCTCGGTGCCGGGGGCGGCCGTCCCCTGAGGGGGGCCGCCGGCCCGGTCGGCCGCCGCGAGCGGCCTACATCGAAAGCCTAGCCGGGTGAGATGGGGCACACAATGGGAATATCGAAGCCGATCACGCGCCCTCCGTGGTCGGCCCGGGAGTGTCAGACCTGCGGCGTACCGTTGAGTTCATGGCGCTCGACATTCCCCGGCTCGACGGCCGCTTCCAGGTCGTCAGCGACTTCCAGCCGGCCGGTGACCAGCCGGCAGCCATCGACGACCTTGAGCGTCGGGTTCGGCGCGGCGACCGCAACACGGTGCTCCTCGGCGCGACCGGCACCGGCAAGAGCGCCACCACGGCGTGGCTGGTCGAGCGGCTGCAACGACCGGCCCTGGTGATCGCGCCCAACAAGACCCTCTGCGCCCAGCTGGCCAAGGAGTTCAGCGAGCTGCTCCCGCACAACGCGGTGGAGTACTTCGTCTCCTACTACGACTACTACCAGCCCGAGGCGTACATCCCGCAGACCGACACCTACATCGAGAAGGACTCCTCGATCAACGAGGAGGTCGAGCGGCTGCGGCACAAGGCCACCATGTCGCTGCTCACCCGGCGGGACGTGGTCGTGGTGGCGACGGTGTCGGCGATCTACGGTCTCGGCACCCCGGAGGAGTACCTCGACCGGGCCGTCCGGATCCGGGTCGGTCAGGAGATCGAGCGGGACAAGCTGCTGCGCCGGCTGGTGGACATTCAGTACACCCGCAACGACATGGCGTTCAACCGGGGCACGTTCCGGGTCCGCGGCGACACGCTGGAGATCATCCCGGCGTACGAGGAGCTGGCGCTGCGGATCGAGTTCTTCGGCGACGAGGTGGAGAAGCTCTACTACCTCAACCCGCTCACCGGCGACGTGGTTCGCGAGGTCGACCATCTGCTGATCTTCCCGGCCACCCACTACGCGGCCGGGCCGGAGCGGATGGAACGGGCGATCACCGACATCGAGGCCGAGCTGGGCGAGCGGCTGGCGGAGCTGGAGCGGCAGGGCAAGCTGCTGGAGGCGCAGCGGCTGCGGATGCGTACCACCTACGACATCGAGATGATGCGTCAGGTCGGCTTCTGCTCCGGCATCGAGAACTACTCGATGCACATCGACGGCCGGCTGCCGGGCAGCCCGCCGCACTGCCTGCTGGACTACTTCCCGGACGACTTCCTCACCGTCATCGACGAGTCGCACCAGACGGTCTCCCAGATCGGCGGCATGTACGAGGGTGACGCGTCCCGCAAGCGGATGCTGATCGACCACGGCTTCCGGCTGCCCAGCGCCGCCGACAACCGGCCGCTGCGCTTCGACGAGTTCCTGGAGCGGGTCGGCCAGATGGTCTACCTCTCCGCCACCCCCGGCCCCTGGGAGCTGGGGCAGGCCCAGGGTGAGTTCGTCGAGCAGGTGATCCGCCCGACCGGCCTGATCGACCCGCAGGTCATCGTCAAGCCCACCAAGGGTCAGATCGACGACCTGATGCACGAGATCAAGCTGCGTACGGAGCGGGACGAGCGGGTGCTGGTCACCACGCTGACCAAGAAGATGGCCGAGGATCTGTCGGACTACCTGCTGGAGAACGGCATCCGGGTGCGTTACCTGCACTCGGAGGTCGACACGCTGCGCCGGGTGGAGCTGCTGCGCGAGCTGCGCAAGGGCGAGTACGACGTGCTGGTCGGCATCAACCTGCTGCGGGAGGGTCTCGACCTGCCTGAGGTCTCCCTGGTCGCGATCCTCGATGCGGACAAGGAAGGCTTCCTGCGCAGTGGCCGGTCGCTGATCCAGACCATCGGCCGCGCCGCGCGTAACGTCAGCGGCCAGGTGCACATGTACGCCGACAAGATCACCCCGTCGATGGCGAGCGCGATCGACGAGACCGACCGCCGGCGGGCCAAGCAGATCGCGCACAACGAGGCTCACGGGATCAGCCCCGAGCCGCTGCGCAAGAAGATCCACGACATCCTCGACGACATCTACCGCGAGGCCGAGGACACCGAGAACAGCCGGGTCGGCGGCGCGGCGCGGCAGCTCTCTCGGGGCAAGGCGCCGGTCAAGGAGACCCGCAGCCGCAGCCGGATTGGCGCCACCGCCCCCTCACGGGAGGGGATGGCCCGGGCCGACCTGGCCAACCTCATCCAGGAGCTCAACGACCAGATGCTGGCCGCCGCGCGCGAGCTGCAGTTCGAGCTGGCGGCCCGGATCCGTGACGAGGTCGCCGACCTCAAGAAGGAACTGCGGGGGATGGACGCCGCCGGCGTGAGGTGACGGACGGAGGCCGGGGATGGGCGGGTTCGAGGTCGTCGTCGGCCGACCCGACGCCCGGCTGCGCCCGTTCGTCGACCGGTACGTCGGCTACCGCGAGCGGGCGGAGATGCCGCTGGTCCGCCGTGAGGTGGCCGGCGCCTTCGTGGTGGTCATTCTCGGCTGGGGCGCGCCGCTGGACGTCGTCGACCCACGGTGCGCCGAACGCGGGGCGTACCGGGTCGACTCCTTCGTGGCCGGCACGTTCGACGCGTACTGCCTGACCCGCACCGTCGGGGTGGGTACGGGGGTGGAGCTCCTGCTGGCACCGCTGGCGGCCCGCCGCAGCTCACCCTGGGCACCGGCATGATCATGCTCGGTGAGCGGTCCGGGTCGGGGCCCCGACCGGCCGACGACGACTGGTCGGTCTACGTCGCGCTCGACGACGTCGACGCGCACTGCGCGCGGGCCCGCGTGGCGGGCGCCGAGATCGTCCGGGGAACCCTTCGACACCGACTACGGCTCCCGCGACTATGCCGCCCGGGACCTCGCCGGCAACGTCTGGTCGTTCGGCACCTACCGGCCCTGACCCGCCATGCCTCTTGATCGCACTCTGCGAGCAAGGTATTGCCGTGTGTGACGGCCGTGCGTACTCTCCCTCGGTGGGAGGCTGGGATGCCGTTGTCAGCAAGTCCTGTCATCCGGCGGGTGCGGCTCGGCGCCGAGCTGCGCCGGCTGCGCCACCGGGAGTCGCTCACCCTGGAGCAGGTCTGCGGCCGGCTCGGCTGGGCGTCCACGTCCAAGTTGTCCCGCATCGAGCTTGGCCAGAGCCGGCCGGACCTGGCCGACGTGCTCGACCTGCTGGACGTCTACTCGGTGCCGCCGGGCCAGCGGGAGGTGCTCATCGTCATCGCCCGGGACGCGGCGACCGGCCGTGGCTGGTCGAAGGCGCTGGGCGAGATGGGGGAGCGGCAGCGGGCCTACGCGGAGTTGGAGGCGGGCGTCGCCCGGCTCGTGGAGTACCAGCCCGCCGTGGTCCCCGGGCTGCTCCAGACCCCGGCGTACGCCCGCCTGCGGGTGACCGCCGGCGCGCAGCTCGACGACGAGGTGGACGTCGAGGCCGACGTGCGGGCCCGGCTCGCGCGACAGGAGGTGCTGTGCCGACCGGACCCACCGCACTACACCGCGCTGCTCGACGAGCGGGCCTGCGATCGCGGCGGCACGCCGGTCGAGGTCTGGCGGGAGCAGCTCCGCTACCTGTTGGCCCTCGCCGACCGGCCGCACGTCACCATCCGGCTGGTGGCGCGGGACGCGGCGCCGCGCGGCGGCATCCACCCGTTGACCGGGTTCTCGCACTACGCCTTCTCGGACCCGGCCGATCCGCGGACGGTGCTGGTGGAGACACTCACCACCGATCTGCGCCTGATGACCGAGGCCGACGTGGCCCGGTACGAGCGGCTGGTCGACTGGCTGCTCGCGGTCGCGCTGCCGGTGGAGGAGACGGCGGCGCTGCTGGCCCGGTGGGCCGAGCCGCCGGTGGTGCCCCGGCCCCGCGCCGCACCGGACGTCCCGGTCCCGGACGGCCGCTGAGCCCGCCCGCTGAGCCTGCCCGCCGGAGTCCCGGCCGGGACGGTCGCTGAGGTCCGGATGGGCGGCCGTACGCTGCGGCCGGGCGGGGCGGGCCCGCCGACCGTCCCGGTCCCGGACGGGCGGGGTGCCGGACGGCCGAGGTGTCGGCCGGGCATGCGCCGCCTGCATCGCGGCAGAATCCGCGAGGGCAGCGAGGCGCTCACCGGTGGCGCTGGAAGCCGCCCTCTGAGTCGATCACCTGGCCGGTGATCCAATCGGCGTCGGCGGAGCACAGGAACCGGACCAGCCGGGCGGCGTCCTCCGGAGTGCCCCAGCGGCCGCCCGGGAAGAGCCGGGCCACCGCGGCCAGGCGTTCCGGGTCGGCGTAGCCGGTGTCGGTCGGGCCGGGGTTGACGCAGTTGACGGTGATGCCGTTCGCCATCAGCAGCGGGGAGAGCTGGAGGGCGAGATTCTCCACGGCGGCCTTGCTGGCCGCGTACGCCAGCTCGCCGGGCATCGGGCCGAGCCGCTGGCCGCTGGAGAAGAGCACCAGCCGCCCGCCCCGACCGCCCCGGAACGCGGCGGCGAACGCCTCCGCGAGCAGCAGCGTCGCCCGGACGTTGACCAGCAGGTGCCGGTCGATCTCGGCGGCGTCGAGCCCGCCCAGCGGGGTGTGGGTGGAGTAGGCGTGCACGGCCACCACCGCGTCGAGCTGGCCGTACCGGTGGATCGCCTCGGTGACCAGACGCGCCGGTACGGCCGGGTCGAGCAGGTCGGCGGGGAGATGGCCGGTGTCGCCGCCCAGCTCGGTCAGGAGCGCCGGGACGCCCGCCGGGTCGCCCCCGTAGGGCTGGGCGTCGTCGTAGCCGGGCAGGCCGGTGAGCAGCAACCGCCAGCCGTCCGCGCGGAGCGCGCGGGCCACCGCCGCGCCGATGCCGATCCGCCGGCTCACGCCGGTCACCAGGGCCACCCGTTCCGTCATGATCGACAGCCAACCGGGTTCGGCCTGATCCCGCAAGGGGTTGTCGGCGCGCGGCCACCGGGCCCGGCGCCCCCGATGCCCGTCGGGACCGGCGGCCGGCGCGTCGCACGCACGCTAACCGGCAGGTACGACAGCTCAGGCCGGAACGTCCACGAAGTGTTCGACGAGGGGCGGGCCGGCGAAGTGCGGGCCGATCAGCGCGCGCCACTGCTGGAACTTCTCGCTCTGCCGGAAGTTCACGTCGTGCGCCTCGACCGAGTCCCACTCGATCAGCAGCACGAACCGGGAGGGGGACTCGACACCCCGGGTCATCCGGACCGAGCGGCAGCCCTCGGTGCTGGTGATGATCGGATACGCCTGCGCGTACGCGGCGGCGAAGGCGTCCTCGTGCCCGGGCGTTACGTCGATCAGCGCGACCTCAAGAACCATGATCGAAGCCTCGCACGCCGCCCCGCCCGCCGCGGGGGCAGGGGCCTTTCCCGGTACCGGCCGGCGTTCTAGGGTGGGCGCGCGGACACCCGGGGGAGGACCACATGCTCGACTGGTTGACCAGCACGGCGTTCAGCGTGGCGGGGACCGGCACCACCTGGGCGGAGCTGCTCGGCTTCGCCACCGGCGTGGTCAACGTCTGGCTGGTCGTCCGGCAGCACATCGCGAACTGGCCGATCGGCATCGCCAACGTGTTGCTGCTCATGCTGCTCTTCTGGACCGCCGGTCTGTACGCCGACGCCGGCCTCCAGGTCGTCTACGTCGTCCTCGGGGCGTACGGCTGGTGGCACTGGCTGTTCGGCGGGGAACGGCGCAGCCGGCTCACGGTGGCCCGCACCGGGCGCCGGGAGTGGTGGGGCCTCGGGGTCGCCGGGCTGCTGCTCACCGTCGGGCTCTGGGCGGTGCTGGACCGGGTCACCGACTCGACGGTGCCGCTGGCCGACGCGGTCACCACCGCGCTGTCGCTGCTCGCCACGTACGGGCAGACCCGCAAGTTGGTGGAGAGCTGGTGGCTGTGGATCGTCGCCGATCTGATCTACATCCCGCTCTACGCGTACAAGGGGCTCTGGCTGACCGGCGGGCTCTACCTGATCTTCCTGGCCCTCTGCGTGGTGGGGTTGCGGGCCTGGCGGGCCGACCTGCGTGAGCGGTCGGTGGCGACCGCGGTGCCGCCGGGCCCGGCCCCGGTGGCAGCGTGACCGCCCCCGGCGGCGGGGAGCCCGAGTTCCGGCACGGCCTGGTGGTGGGGAGGTTCTACCCGCCGCACGCCGGGCACCACGCGTTGATCGGGGCCGCCGCGGCCCGCTGCGCGGCGGTCACCGTGGTGGTCGCGCCGTCCCGGCGGGAGTCCATTCCGCTGGACGACCGGGTGGCCTGGCTGCGGGAGGCGCATGCCGCCACCCCGTGGGTACGGGTGGTCGGCCGGTACGACGACCACCCGGTGGACTACGCCGACCCGGCGGTCTGGGACGCGCACTGCGCGGTGTTCCGGGAGGCGGTCGGGGCGGAACCGGTCGACGCGGTCTTCTCCTCCGAGGCGTACGGCGCGGAGCTGGCCCGCCGCTTCGACGCCGTGTCGGTCTGCGTGGACTCCGACCGGCGTGCCGTCCCGATCTCCGGCACGGCGGTGCGCGCGGACCCGGTGGCGCACTGGCGCTGGCTGAGGCCGCCGGTGCGGGCGTGGTTCGCGCGTCGGGTCGTGGTGGTCGGCGCGGAGTCCACCGGCACGACGACGATAGCCGCGGCGCTCGCCGCCCACTACCGCACCGCCTGGGTCCCCGAGTACGGCCGGGAGCTGACCGCCCGCAAGCTGGCCGACCTGCGGTCGCGGCGTCCGGAGGCGACGGTCTTCGACGTCACCTGGGACCGGGACGACTTCGTCGAGGTGGTACGGGCGCAGCAGGCCGCCGAGGACGCGGCGGCCTTGACCAGCGGCCCGCTGCTGTTCTGCGACACCGACGCCCGGGCCACCGCGGTCTGGGAGGAGCGGTACCTCGGCTCCTCGTCGCTGCCGGTTCGGGCGGCGGCCCGCCGGCCGGCGCTGTACCTGCTCACCGACCACGAGGGTGTCCCGTTCGACGACGACGGCCTGCGCGACGGGGAGCACCTGCGGGCCTGGATGACCGGGCGGTTCCGGGCCGAGCTGGCCGACTGCGCGGTGCCGGTGGTTGGGCTGCGCGGCCCGCACCCCGAGCGGCTGGCCACGGCGGTGGCGGCCTGTGACGCGCTGCTGGCGGCCGGCTGGTCGCTCGCCGACCCCCTGCTGCCCGTCTCCTGAGGCCGGTCCGCCGGGACCGGGCCGTCTGATCGCCGGGCGTGGGCCGGCCGCCGTCCGCGCCGGGAACGTGCTGAGCAGCACACCTAGCCTCCTAGGATGCTATAGGCCGTGAGTCCTTCGCGACGCCCGGCGTGAGCCCGTCGCCAGGGCAGAAAAGTGATCCCATCGGCAATCAGGGCGGCTGGAGATGCGCCGACGACCCTGGATGGTGAACAATGGCGGCCGAGGAGGGGAGTATTCCCCCGCGACGGAGTCGTCAGCACGGACGGCCGCCGACCCCTGGCGGCACGACCCGGCTCCGTCGGTCAGCGGCCCATCACCCGGGTCGGTGGCGGAAGAGACCTCCGACAGTCACCAGAGTCAGCGTCGACGCACCCCCGCCCCTCACTCGGCGTACGGTGTGCCCGACGCTGCGTGTCTGCCGGAGGATAGAAATTGAACGTGTCCGGATGGGTGTGGGCTGGGACTCTCGTCGCGATGACGGCGGTCCTTCTCATCGACCTCTTCATCATCGGTCGTCGCCCGCACGAGCCAAGTGTCCGGGAGTCGAGCCTCTGGGTCGGCTTCTACGTCGGGTTGGCCCTGCTCTTCGGTGTCGGCCTCTGGCTCACCTCCGGCCCGAGCGTGGCCGGCCAGTTCTACACCGGGTGGCTCACCGAGTACAGCCTCTCGGTGGACAACCTCTTCGTCTTCGTGATCATCATGGGCCGGTTCGGGGTGCCCCGGCGGTACCAGCAGAAGGTGCTGCTCGTCGGCATCGTGCTGGCGCTGGTCATGCGCGGTGGCTTCATCGCCGCCGGCGCCGCGCTGATCTCCCAGTTCTCCTGGGTCTTCTACATCTTCGGCGCGTTCCTGATCTACACCGCGGTCAACCTGGCCCGGCAGGGCGAGCCGGACGAGGACGAGTTCAGCGAGAACCTGCTGATCCGGTGGAGCCGCAAGGCGCTGCCGATCTCCCGTGACTTCGACGGCGCGAAGATGACCACCCACGAGAACGCCCGGCGGCTCTTCACCCCGATGCTGATCGTGATGATCGCGATCGGCACCACCGACCTGATCTTCGCCCTCGACTCGATCCCGGCGATCTTCGGCATCACCCAGGAGCCGTACCTGGTCTTCACCGCGAACGTCTTCGCGCTGATGGGGCTGCGGCAGCTCTACTTCCTGCTCGGCGGGCTGCTGGACCGGCTGATCTACCTCAGCTACGGCCTGGCCGCGGTGCTCGGCTTCATCGGGGTGAAGCTGGTCCTCGAGGCCCTCGCCGACAACAGCCTGCCGTTCATCAACGGCGGCCAGCACGTCGGCTGGGCCCCGCACATCCCGATCTGGCTCTCCCTGACGGTCATCCTCGGCACCCTGGCCGTGGCCACCGCGGCGAGCCTGGTCAAGTCGTCCCGCGACCGGCGCCGCGAGCTGGCCGAGGCCCGGCGCTGACCGACCCGTCGAGAAAGGGCGCTCCCGTCGTCGGGAGCGCCCTTTCCTCGCGTACGGGGTCAGACCCGGTGCGCGCCCACCAGGGTGGCCAGCCGGTCGGCGGGCAGCTGCTCCTCGACCAACCGGCGCTGCCGGTAGCAGGCGTGCAGCATCCGCCGCTCCTCGCCGTGCGGCTCGGTGGTGACGATGCCGACGTGGTGGATCCGCCGCCCGGGCCGGGCGAAGAAGTAGAGGTCGCCGGGGAGTTCCTCGCCGAGCGACAGCGGGCTGGTCGCCTCGGCCTGGTCGTCGGCGTCCCGGGGGAGCGTCACCCCGAACCGGCGCCAGGCCAGGTGCACCAGGCCGGAGCAGTCGATGCCGAGGCTGGAGAGACCGCCCCAGATGTAGACGAGGCCGCGGAGCCGGTCGGCGACGGCGAGGACCTCCTTGGCCTCCGGCCGCTCGGCGGGAAGGGGGACCACGTCGGTCTCGGGAACCCAGAGCTGTTCGGTGTGCCCGGGAACGTGGCACGGCAGCCAGCCGTCGAAGAGCGGACCGGCCCGGTACAGCCGCGTGCCGAGCACCACCCCGGGAAGCGCCGGCGGACCACCGGGCGTGGCGTGCAGGTCGGTGGTGAGGGCGTCGACCACGAACTGCGGCGACCGCTGCCGCTGGGGCAGGAGCGGTGCCAGCTGGGCCGTGGGCAGCCAACCGGGGTAGCCGCGCGGGTCGAGCTTCGTCGCCGGCTGCTCGACGGCGACCACGTGCGCCCAGCCGTCGGCGCGCAGTTCCGTGACGAGGACCCGCTCACCGAGCAGCAGCTGGCTGAGCACGCAGTCGCCGACCTGCTGGTCGTGGTCCAGGCCGGCGATCCAGGTCGGTACGTCCGGGTCGTCGGCCAGGGCGGGGCGGTCGACCGGCCGGACCGCGTCGGGGGAGGCCCAGAGGGTCGCCACCGGGACCCGGACGACGGCCTCGCGGCCTGGTTGCAGCTCCACGTCCACCCCCACCTCGCGCCGCTGTCTCCCGCGACCCTATGAAAGATTCCAACGACCATCAACCACGAGTCTGCATCTTTGCTTCAGCAACCGAGGTGACACCGAGCCCGGGGGCGTCCGGCAGCACGACCGTCGCGCCGTCGTACCGGATCCCGCCCCGCACCGGTGACCAGGCCAGCCACCAGGCCGCGTCGAGGTCGGACACAGCGGTGGTGCCGTAGGCCGCGACCAGGCTGGCCGCGGCGCCCACGCCGATCTGACTCTCCATCATCGAGCCGACGATAGTGCCGACGCCATGCGCGGCGGCCAGGTCGAGCAGGGTGCGGGCCGGGTGCAGGCCGCCGCACTTGGCGAGCTTGACGTTGACCATGTCGGCCGCCCGGCGGCGGATCACCTCGACCAGGTCGCGCACGCCGAAGACCGACTCGTCGGCGAGGATCGGCAGCTCGACCCGGTCGCTGACCCAGGCCAGCCCGTCCAGGTCCCAGCGGGCGACGGGCTGCTCGACCAGCTCGATGTCGAGCCCGGCGTCCTCAATGCCACGGATGACCCGGACCGCCTCGCGCGGCGTCCAGCCCTGGTTCGCGTCCAGCCGGATCCGCACCCCCGGCCCGACCGCGGAGCGGACCGCGCGTACCCGCTCCAGGTCCCCGCCGGCGTCGGTGCCGACCTTCAGCTTGAGCACGTTGAACCCGTCGGCCCGGCGCTGCTTGGCCGCCGCGGCCAGGTCGACCGCGTCGCCGGCGGCCAGGGTGACGTCCGTTGGGACCCGCAGGGTGGTCCCGCCGAGCAGCCGGACCAGCGGTACGCCGAGCCGCCGGGCGGCCAGGTCGTGCAGCGCGGTGTCGACGGCGCCCTTGGCGGACTCGTTGCCGGCCACCGTCCGCTGCACCTCGCCGCACCGGGCGACCAGGTCGTCGGCGTCCCGCCCGGCGAGGGCCGGGGCGATGATCTCCCGGACGCAGGCCTCCGCACCGGCGATGGACGCGCCGGTCACCTGCCAGACCTGCGGCGCCTCGCCGAAACCGGACCGCCCGTCGTCGTCGATCAGCTCGACGACCAGGGTGTCCACGGTGGTGGTCCGGCGTAGCGCGGTGACGAACGGGGTGTGTAAGGGCGCGGAAAGCCGGTGGGTGCGTACCGCGGCGATCGTCATGTGCGGCACCCTATACGTAGGCAGGCGCGAACAGGGGAGACCGGATGGTGCCGCGGGACTGGGAACTGGTGGGCGCGCCAAACGCCCGTGACCTGGGCGGTCTGCCCGCGACGGACGGGCGGCGGGTGCGGGCCGGCCGGCTGATCCGGACCGCCGCGCTGGGCCGGTTGACCGACGAGGACCTGCCGGTGCTGGGCAAGCTGGGGCCTACCTGCGTGGTGGATCTGCGGGACGCCGCCGAGCAGGAGGTCGCCCCGCCGGACCGCCTGGTGGGCGAACCCCGGGTGGTGCACCTGCCGGTGTACGACCCGGCGCACCCGGTCTTCACGTACGTCTCGGCGGTGGTGCTCGGCCACGACCTGAACGCGTACGACGAACTGGCCCGGGAGGGCATGCCGGCGGCGATGGCGAAGATCTACCGGTGGTTCGTCACCGGGGAGTCGGCGCGGGCCGGGTTCGGGGCGGCGGTGCGGCTCGCCGCCGAGGAGCGCAACCTGCCGCTGCTGTTCCACTGCTCTGCGGGCAAGGACCGGACCGGCTGGCTGGCCGTCGTGCTGCTCACCGCGCTGGGGGTGGACGAGGCGGCGATCCGGGCGGACTACCTGCGGCACAACGAGCTGACCGAGAGCCTGCGTGAGGTGCTGCTGGCCGCGATGACCCGGCGGCAGCCGGAGCTCGACCCGGCGGCGGCCCGGCCGCTGCTGGAAGTGCGACCGGACTACCTGGACGCCGCGTACGACGAGGTGCGGCGGGTGCACGGCTCCTTCGGGGCGTACCTGCGCGACGGGTTGGGCGTGACCGACGAAGTGGTCGCCGCGCTGCGCGACAACCTGCTCGACTGAGGTACCGCCGGCGAGGGGTCAGCCGGCCAGGGCGTGGCGGGCGCCCCAGACACGCGCCGAGACGGTGGCGATCAGGCGGCAGGCGTCGTCCTCGATCTCCTCGCCGCCCGGCCCGCCGTCGGCCAGGTCGGTGGTGGTGCAGACGACGATCGCGTACGGCGGGGCGTCGGCCGGGAAGACCACCCCGGCGCCGTGCCGCACCCCGCGTACCCAGCCGTTCTTGTGCGCGATCCGGGTGCCCTCGGGAAGCCCGGAGGCGAGGTCCTCCCGATGCTCCTGGGCGAAAAGCACGTCCAGCATCGCGCCGCAGCCCGCCGGGGCGGCGAGCGGGCCCGGGAGCTCGGCGCCGACCGCCAGCCCCCCGAGCAGGGCGGCGAGGTCACCGGCGGTGACCAGGTTGGTGATGCCGCCCTCCCGGGCGGCGAAGTCCTCGATGCCCCGGCCGGTGACGCTGTGCCGGGCCCCGGCGAGCGCCCACGCCTCGGCGACCGCCGGCAGCCCGACCTGCCCGAGCACGATGTTGGTGGCCAGGTTGCTGGACCGCACGATCATCCGCTCGGCGAGCCAGCGCAGCGGGGCCGTGCCGCCGACCCGCTCCCAGACCGCGTCGTCGTTGTCGTAGTGCTGCGCGCAGGAGAACCGCGGCGCGCCCGGCTGGGCGGAGTCGAACTCGTTGCGTACCGGGATCGGGGTGTCCAGGTCGAGGAGACCCGCCTCGGCGGCCCGGTGCAACGCCACCAGCACGGCGACCTTCATGGTGCTGGCCGCGTAGTGGGTGGCGTCGGGCAGCCGGGTCCACGTCGGCCTGGCGTCCAGCCGCCCCACGTACGCGGAGACGGTTCCGGGCGCCTTGTCCAGGTGGGCGTCGAGGTCGTCCCAGATCATGCCGGTGACCGTAGCCGATCATCAGGCCCCACGGGGCAGCGGTACACCGCCCGCAAGTCCTAGCGTGCGGACATGACCGCCGCGTACGACGCCATCGCCGACTGGTACGAGCAGTTCGCCACCGACACCTCCGCCGACTACATGAACCGGGTCCGTCGCCAGCTCGCCGACCTGCTCGGACCGGGCCCCGGCCGGTGCCTCGACCTCTGCTGCGGCACCGGCGTGCACACCGCCGAGCTGCGCCGGCTCGGTTGGGACCCGCTCGGGGTCGACCTGTCGGCCGGCCAGCTACGCCACGCGCGGCGCCGGTTGCCGGTGGCCCGCGGCGACGTCGCGGCGCTGCCGGTCGCCGCTGCCACCGTGCCCGCCGTCACCTGCGTGCTGGGCCACACCGACCTGCCCGACTACCCCGCGGTGATCGCCGAGACGGCCCGGGTGCTCGCCCCGGGCGGGCGCTTCGTCCATGTGGGGGTGCACCCCTGCTTCACCGGGGCGTTCGCCGACCGTTCCGACCCGGAGCGGATCGTGATCGACGGCGGGTACGCCGAGCGTCGCCGCAGCTTCCGCGCCTGGTCGCCGCACGGTGTCCGGGCAAGGGTGGGCGCCTGGCACGTCCCGCTCGCCGACCTGCTCAACGCGGTGACCGACGCCGGCCTCACCCTGACCCGGGTGTCGGAGTCCGGCTCCGGCCCGGTCCCCGACGTCCTCGCCCTCCTCGCCACCAAACCCAGCTGACCCCCGTCGGGCACCCCGGCCCGGCCGGGTTGGAGGCGAGGGGGCGGGTCGGGAGACGGCGGAGCCCGGGCCGCCTGGGGCGGTCCGGGCTCCGGAGGTGGTGCGGGTGGGTCAGCCGGCGTGCTTGCGGCGGGCGGCGGCGCGGCCGCGGAGGGCCTGGTCGAGCACCACCTTGCGGATGCGCACCGCGACCGGGGTCACCTCGACGCACTCGTCCTCGCGGCAGAACTCGAGGGCCTGCTCCAGCGACAGCTTGCGCGGCGGGATCAGCTTCTCGGTCTCGTCGGAGCTCGACGCCCGCATGTTGGTGAGCTTCTTCTCCTTGGTGATGTTGACGTCCATGTCGTCGGAGCGGGAGTTCTCCCCGACGATCATGCCCTCGTACACCTCGGTGGTCGGCTCGACGAAGAGCTGGCCGCGCTCCTGCAGGTTGATCATGGCGAACGGGGTCACCACGCCGGTCCGGTCGGCGACCAGGGAGCCGTTCTGGCGGGTGCGCAGCTCGCCGAACCACGGCTCGTACGACTCGAAGACGTGGTGCAGGATGCCGGTGCCCCGGGTGTCGGTGAGGAACTCGGTGCGGAAGCCGATCAGGCCGCGGGCCGGGACCAGCCACTCCATCCGGATCCAGCCGGTGCCGTGGTTGACCAGCTGCTCCATCCGGCCCTTGCGGGTGGCCAGCAGCTGGGTGATCGCGCCGAGGTACTCCTCCGGGGCGTCGATGGTCAGCCGCTCCACCGGCTCGCAGGTCTTCCCGTCGATCTCCCGGGTGACCACCTGCGGCTTGCCGACGGTCAGCTCGAAGCCCTCCCGGCGCATCTGCTCGACCAGGATGGCCAGCGCCAGCTCGCCACGACCCTGCACCTCCCAGGCGTCCGGCCGCTCGGTCGTCAGCACCCGCAGCGAGACGTTGCCGACCAGCTCCTTGTCGAGCCGGTCCTTGACCATCCGGGCGGTGACCTTGGCGCCCTTGACCCGGCCGACCAGCGGCGAGGTGTTGGTGCCGATGGTCATCGAGATCGCCGGCTCGTCGACGGTGATCAGCGGCAGCGGGATCGGGTTCTCCGCGTCGGCCAGGGTCTCACCGATCATGATCTCCGGGATGCCGGCGACCGCGATGATGTCGCCCGGACCGGCCGAGTCGGCCGACTTGCGCTCCAGGCCCTCGGTCATCAGCAGCTCGGAGATGCGCACCCGCTGGGTGCTGCCGTCGGTGCGGCACCAGGCCACGGTCGCGCCCTTGCGGATGGTGCCCTGGCGGACCCGGCACAGCGCGAGGCGGCCGAGGAACGGCGAGGCGTCGAGGTTGGTGACGTGCGCCTGCAGCGGCGCGCCATCGTCGTACGCGGGCGGCGGGATGGTGTCGAGCAGGGTGCGGAACAGCGGCTCGAGCGAGGTGCTGTCGTTCGGCACCGAGCCGTCGGCGGGCTCGGTGAGCGAGGCGATGCCGTCGCGGGCGCAGGCGTAGACGATCGGGAAGTCGATCTGCTCCTCGTCGGCGTCCAGGTCGAGGAAGAGCTCGTAGGTGTCGTCCACGACCTCCTTGATCCGGGCGTCCGGCCGGTCCACCTTGTTGATCACCAAGATGATCGGCAGTCGGGCCTTGAGGGCCTTGCGCAGCACGAACCGGGTCTGCGGCAGCGGGCCCTCGCTGGCGTCGACCAGCAGGATCACTCCGTCGACCATGGTCAGGCCCCGCTCGACCTCGCCGCCGAAGTCGGCGTGGCCGGGAGTGTCGATGATGTTGATGGTGACCGGATCGGACCCGTCCGCCGGCAGGTAGTGCACGCCGGTGTTCTTGGCCAGGATGGTGATGCCCTTTTCCCGCTCCAGGTCCCCCGAGTCCATCACCCGCTCGGTCGTCTCGCCGCGGGCGCCGTAGGCGCCGGCCTGCCGCAACATGGCGTCGACCAGGGTCGTCTTGCCGTGGTCGACGTGGGCGATGATGGCGACGTTGCGGAGGTCGGTGCGAAGCTGCATACCCTCCATACTCCTGTCTACGGTTGCCGGGACGCGCGTCGGGGTCACCCCGAGATCGCCCGGATCTATGCCGAAACTGCTGTTCCGACCGTTCCAGCGGCTGGCATGCTGGCCCCCGTGCTGCTGGGGACCGGATGCCTGACCTGCTGATGTCGCTGCAGGGCCTACCGTCCCTGCTGATCTACCTGGTCGCCGCGACGATCGTCGCAGGTGAGACGGCGGTGATCTTCGGCTTGCTGGTGCCGGGAGAGGCGACCCTGTTGCTGGTCGGCTTCTTAGCGTACGCGGGGACGCTGCGGATTATTCCGGCGCTGCTGGTGATGACGGGCGCTGCCGTGATAGGCGACACACTGGCCTACCGCGCCGGCCGCCGGTACGGCCCCCGGCTGCGTGCCTCCGGCCTCGGGGCCCGGATCGGTCCCGAGCGCTGGCGCCGGGCCGACGCGCTGCTCGCCCGGCTCGGCGGGCGGGGCTTCCTCGCCGCCCGCTGGGTGGCCTTCGCCCGCACCCTGGCGCCCCGGCTGGCCGGCGCGGCGGGCCTGCCGTACCGGCGGTTCGCACCGTGGAGCCTCGGCGGGGTGATCACCTGGGTGGGCGCCTCCGTCCTGCTCGGCTACCTCGCCGGCGAGTCGTACGAGCGGGTCTCCCACCTGCTCGGCCAGGCCACCGGCGCGGTCCTGGTGCTGCTGCTCTGCCTGGTGGCCGTGGTGCTGGCCGGCCGGTGGCTGGGCCGCAACCCCGACCCGGCGCGGGCCCTGGCGGCGCGGGCCGCGGCGCTGCCGCCGCTGCGCTGGCTGCGGGCCCGCTACGGGGTGCTGTTCTTCCTGCTCACCACGCGGATCGGACCGGCCTGGACGCTGCTGCTCAATCTCGCCGCCGGCCTGCTGCTGCTCTTCACCGCCGGGCTGGCCATCGCCTTCGCGCTGGAGGCAGGGGTGCGGTACAGCGGGCTCGCGGTGGTCGACGGCCTCCTCGCCGACTGGTTCGCCGACCGGCGTACCCCCGGGGTGGTCCACGCCGCGTCGACCGCGGCCTCGGTGCTGCGCGGGTCGTTCCTGATCGCCGTGGTCGCGCTGGTCGCCGCCGTGCTGGCCTGGCGGCACCGGCCCTGGCGGGCCGACCTGCTCAGCGTCGTCGGCACGGCGGGGGCGTTCGTGCCGCTGGTGGTGCTGGCCGTGGTGGCCGACCTGACCGGACCGGGCGGGTCGGGCGACGCCGCTGTCCTGTTTCCGACCCAGAACGCGGTGGTGACGGCGAGCCTCGGCACGCTGGCCTGGCTGTTCTCCCGGGGAGCGCCGTGGCCGGCGACGGTGGCCGCCTGGACCGTCGCCGTCGCGGGTGTGGTGGCGATCGGCGGCGCCCGGCTCTATCTCGGTTGGAGCACGGCCAGCGGCACTGCCACAGCCGTCCTGCTCGGCATGGCCTGGACGGCGGTGTTCATGGTCGCCTGGGCGACCCGGGACCGGGCGGTCGGCGACGGACGGTCGGCGGCCGGGCCGACCGGCGACGAGCCGATCGCGGCTCCCGACCAGCACGCACGGTAGGAACAGCCGGCAGGGGAGCCGCCGGGGGCCGGCGCGCCGAGGTTGGACGGGCGTCGGCGGCCAGGATGGTGAACGACTTCGGGGTCCCCGCGACCCGGCCGCTCCTTGCTATGGTCCGGCGCACAGCCACGGGAGGATTCAGATGCGTCGAGGGATGGGTCGGGTGGGTGCCACGGTGGTGGCCGGCCTGATGCTGGCCGGCGGGATCACCGGGTGCGGTGGAGCGGAATCCGTGCCCCGGGAGGTGGCCGCCCCCGTCGCGCTGCCGACGGAAGCGTCCGTCGGGGCGCCCGCCGACCGGCCGAGCGAGGCGCCGCCGGCGGTCGAGGCGATGGGCCTGGCGCCCAGCGTGAAGGCCAGCCCGAGCGGCAAGCCGACGGTGAAGCCGAAGCCGAAGCCCAGCAGGACGGCGGCGGGACCGCTGTCCACCCCGAAGCCGCCGACCGAGACGCGGGTCCCGCCGCCCCCGCCGAAGCCGGCGCCGAGCGGCTGCCAGCCCACCTACAAGGGCACCCAGGCGACCCGTAGCCAGGTCAAGTCGGCACTCGGTGACGCCGCCGCCCGAACCTACTGGCCGACCTCCGCGCCGGACATCGCCATCCCGCTCGATCTGCTCAAGGCGACCGCCTGGCAGGAGAGCGGCTGGCAGTCCAACATCGTGGCCTGCGACGGCGGGATCGGGCTGATGCAGACCATGCCGGCCACCGCGGACTGGATGAACCAGCGTTTCGGCCAGTCGTACGACATCGCCGACTACCGGGACAACGCCTACCTGGGCGCCAACTACCTCGCCTGGCTGACCAAGTACATCGGCGACATGTACTTCGAGGCCGACTACCGGCTGGACGCCTCGCTCTGCACGGGCGAGCTGAACTCCTGCCTGCTCAACGCCGTCATCTCGGCATACAACTACGGGCACAACGCGGTGGCCCGGGAGGGCGAGCCGCTGACCATCCCCAACCCGCAGTACGTGCGCAACGTGCGCGCGCTGATGACCGAGTGCGTCTGCCTGACCTACTGACGCCTCAGCAGGGGCCGCGGCGAGCACCTCGCCGCGGTTCCTTCGTGCCCGGAGCCGATCAGTCCCGCGCGACGGCCGGCTCGGCCCACCAGCATGGTGTCGAGCAGCACGTCGTGCCGACGACGGGTCCAGCCCGGCAACTCGAAATCAAAGCATCTTGACCGGCGAGATTGTCGGCAGCGTTCTATGCTGCTGACCCGGCCTGTTCGACAGGGGGAATCGACCGTGGCATCGCACGGCATGTATCGGCGGCGGGACGACCCCCGCGGGCGGATGGCCTCGGACATCACCAACGACCTGCGGCGCTACTCGGTGGACGCGCAACACGTCGGCCACGCCTTCGCCGCACTGCACGGGCTCAACGCCACCGACCTGCACGCGCTGATCGCCGTGATGGATGCCGAACTGGCCGGCGACCCGATCACCCCCGGGCGGCTCGGGGAGCAGCTCAACCTCTCCTCCGGCTCGGTCACCGCCCTGGTCGACCGGCTGGAGCGGGCCGGGCACATCCGGCGTGACCGGGACACCGCCGACCGGCGCAAGGTCTTCCTGCACTGCGCCGACCGGGGCGCCGCCCTGGCGATGGAGTTCTTCCAGCCGCTCGGCTCGCGGACCGACCAGGTGATGGCCCGGTTCAGCGACGACGAGCTGGCGGTGGTCCACCGGTTCATGGCCGAGATGAGCGCCTCAGTGCGCGAACATCGCGACGCGGTGCGGGCGGCCCGCCCGGAGTCGCCACGCCGGACCACGGACTGACCGACATGTTCGCCCGGCTCGCCGCCCGACTCGCCACCGCGGTGCTGCGGCTGCCCGCCGCCCGGAGCCGGCGGGTCACGGTGACCCGGAACATCCCGGTCCGGGTCCGCGACGGGGTCACGCTCCGCACCGACCACTACGCCCCGGACCTGCCCGGCGCGCCCACCGTGCTGATCCGTACGCCCTACGGGCGGGGTGGGCCGGTACGGCTGCTGGGCCGGCTCGCCGCCGAACGCGGCTTCCACGTGGTCATCCAGTCCTGCCGGGGCACGTACGGCTCGGGCGGGGAGTTCGCGCCGCTGGTGCACGAGCGCGACGACGGCCTGGACACCGTCGAGTGGCTGCGCCGGCAGCGCTGGTGGTCCGGGGCGTTCGGCATGTTCGGCGCCAGCTACCAGGGCTTCGTGCAGTGGGCCGTGGCCGCCGAGGCGGCCGACGAGCTGAGGGCGATGGTCGCGGTGGTGACGGCCTCGGGCACCCGTGACTCGACGTACGCCGGCGAGTCGTTCGCCCTGGACACGGTGCTGACCTGGGCGGAGCTGCTCCAGGCGCAGACCGTGCCGTGGCTGGCCCGGCAGTGGGAACTCAAGCGGGGGCAGCCCCGGCTGACCGCCGCGCTGGCCCACCTGCCGTTGGCCGAGGCCGACCGGATCGCCACCGGCGCCACCGTGCCCTTCTTCCAGGAGTGGCTGCGCCACCACACCCCGGACGCCGACTACTGGCGGCCCCGGATCTTCGGCGACCGGATCGCCGAGGTGCGCGCCCCGGTGGCGATGATCAGCGGCTGGCACGACATCTTCCTCCCCGCCCAGCTCGACGACTACGCCGCGCTGCGGGCCGCCGGGGCCGACCCGCGGCTGACCATCGGACCCTGGACCCACGGCAGCCCCGGGCTCTTCGTAGCCGCCCTGCGGGACGGCCTCGACTGGCTGGACGAGCACCTGGCGGGTCACCCGGTGGCGCGTACCGCGCCGGTGCGGGTGCATGTCGGGGGAGCGGGCGGCGGCTGGCGGGACCTGTCCGACTGGCCCCCGCCGGCCGTGGCGACCCGGTGGCACCTGCACCCGGCGGGCGCCCTCGCGCCGGACCCGCCGACCCCGTCGGCGCCGGACCCGATCTGGTACGACCCCGCCGATCCCACGCCGTCGCTCGGCGGTCCGCTCCTGGTCGCCCAACGGGCCGGCGCGGTGGACAACCGGCCCGTGGAGGCCCGGCCGGACGTGCTGACCTACACCAGCGCGCCGCTCGACGCGCCGGTCGAAGTGGTCGGCCCGGTCCACGCCGAGATCCACGTCCGCAGCGAACTGTCCTACCTGGACGTCTTCGTGCGGCTGTGCGACGTGGACCGCCGGGGGCGCTCCTGGAACGTCTGCGACGGTCTGGTCCGGGTCGCGCCGGGCCGCTTCCCGACCGGTCCGTCCGGCGTGGTGCGGGTGCCGGTGACCCTCTGGCCGACCGCGCACCGGTTCACCGCCGGGCACCGGTTGCGGGTCCAGGTCTCCGGCGGCGCCCACCCGCGGTACGCGCGCAACCCGGGCACAAGCGAGCCGCTCGGCACGGCCGTCACACTGCGTGCCGGGAGGCGGGAGATCCTGCACGATCCGGAGCACCCGTCGGCGCTCGTCCTGCCGCTCGTCGACGTCGGTCCACAGTCTGCTCCCAGTTATGCAACGGTAGTTCCGCAATAACTATTGCGGAACTACCGTTGCCGGTGTCAGGGTGGGTGCATGCCGAACCCGAATGTCCGACAGGTGACCGACTCCCTTGTCCTCGCCGCGCTCGCCCACCCGCTCCGCCGTCGCCTGATGGACGTGCTCAAGGTGCACGGCCCGTCGACGGTCGGCCTGCTCGCCGAGCGGACCGGCCAGGCGTCGGCGAACGTCAGCCACCACCTCAAGGTGCTGGCAACCGCCGAACTCGTCACCGAGGCTCCCGAGCTGGCCCGGGACCGCCGGGAGCGATGGTGGCAGCTGCAGAGCCGGGGCGTGCGCTGGTCCAACGCCGACTTCGACGCCGACCCCGCCGCCCGGGCCGTCGCCGACGCCGCCACCTCGCTCAACCTCGACCGGCAGGTGGCCCTCGCCCGCGCCTGGCACGCCGCCACCGACGAGGCGCAGGCCGCCTGGAGCGACGGGCCGTTCTCCACCGACCGCTGGCTGCACCTCACCCCCGACGAGCTGGCCGAGCTGGGGCGCGAGGTGATCGACCTGCTCGCCCGGTGGGGCGATCGTGAGGTGCCCGACGACGGGCGGCGACGGGAACCGGTCTTCCTGTTCGCGTACGGCGTCCCGGCGCAGCCGTGAGCGCGCCCACCACGAGCCGCACCCCGGCCCCCACCCGCGCACGGCGACGGGGCGGACTGTTCCGGCACCGGGACTTCCGGCTGCTCTGGACCGGGCAGGCGGTGAGCAGCATCGGCAGCAACGTCACCACGGTGGCGCTGCCGCTGGTCGCCCTGGCCGTGCTGGACGCGACCACCTTCCAGGTCGCGGTCCTCACCGCCGCGGCGTGGCTGCCCTGGCTGCTGGTCGGTCTGCCGGCCGGGGCCTGGGTCGACCGACTGCGCCGCCGCCCGGTGATGATCGTCTGCGACCTGGTGTCGGCCCTGCTGTTCCTCAGCGTCCCCGTGGCCGCCGCGCTCGGGGTGCTCACCATCGCCCAGTTGCTGGCCGTCGCGCTCGGCGCCGGCCTGGCCCGGGTCTTCTTCGAGACCGCCGACCAGGCGTACCTGCCGACCCTGCTAAATCCGGGGGAGGTGCCGGAGGGGAACGCGAAGCTGCAGGCCACGCAGACGGCGAGCTACGTCGTCGGTCCGGGGCTGGCCGGCCTGATCGCCCAGCTCGCCGGGGCGGTCACCGCCCTGCTGCTCGACGCGCTGAGCTTCCTCGTCTCCGCGGCCTGCCTGGGGCGAATCCGCGCGGTCGAGCACCGGCCACCCCGCGTCGACGGGCCGCCGTCGCTGCGCCGGGAGGTGGCGGCCGGGATCCGCTTCGTCAGCGGCGACCCGTACCTGCGGGTGATGACCGTCTTCGGGGCCGCCAGCAACATCGGGCTCACCGGCTACCAGGCGGTCCTGGTGGTCTTCCTGATCCGCTCGGCGGGGCTGTCACCGGGTCTGGTCGGGCTGCTGATCGGCCTGGCAAGCCTGGGCGGGATCGTCGGCGCGGCCATCGCGGCGGCCGTCGCCCGCCGGTTCGGCACCGCCCGCGCGATGCTGCTGGCCGCCCTGGGCGCCGGGCCGCCCGCCCTGCTCATCCCGCTCGCCGGGCCCGGGCTCAGGGTGGCCTGGCTGCTCCTCGGCGGAGTCGTGGTCAGCCTCGCCGTCGCCGTTGGCAACGTCGTCAAGGGCAGCTTCCGGCAGACGTACACCCCGCAGGCGCTGCTCGGTCGGGTGACCGTCAGCATGCAACTGCTCAACTACGGGATGATCCCGCTGTCGGCGGTGCTGGCCGGGGCGATCGGCGCCGCGTACGGGCCTGGTCGAGCGATCTGGGTGATGACCGGTTGGCTGGCGGTGACCCCGCTGATCCTGCTGGTCGGGCCGCTGCGGCGGCGACGCGACCTGCCGGCGGCGCCGGAACCGGCCTGAGATGCGCTGCGGCGGCGGTCGGAAAGCCGACCGCCGCCACCGGCACGGAGCTAGATCGGACGGACGTTGTCCGCCTGCGGCCCCTTCTGCCCCTGGGTCACGTCGAACTCGACCTTCTGGCCTTCGTTGAGTTCCCGGTAACCGCTACTCGCGATGGCCGAATAGTGGACGAACACGTCCGGGCCTCCGCCGTCCTGCTCGATGAAGCCGAAGCCCTTTTCCGAGTTGAACCACTTGACCGTGCCGGTTGCCATGCAATCTCTCCATCTGTTCAATGCGGGTGAGCACCGACCGCGCGGCCGATGATCGCCCTGTACCCCCACGACAGTAGCCGCCCGGAGCGCGATCCGCTGCCGGATGTGCCGGCGATCCCTCTCTGAATCTGCGCGGAGCGCGAAAAGCCACCCGGCCGGGACCGACCCGGGGCATGCTTGCCCCGGTGAGGGATCGCGCGGCGCTGGCCGACCTGGAAGGGGAGATCGCCCTGCCCGGCTCCGGTCTGGACCGGCTCCGGCTGGTGGAGACCCCGTTCGTGCCCGAGGTGCGGCTGCACCTGGCCGAGGACGCGATCGTCTGGTGGGCCCGGATGGAGGCCGCGGCGGGTCATCCCCTGCCGGCGCCGTACTGGGCCTCCGCCTGGGCCGGCGGGCAGGCCCTGGCCCGCTACCTGCTCGACCACCCCGAGCTGGTCGCGGGCCGCCGGGTGCTCGACTTCGCGGCCGGGTCGGGTCTGGTGGCCATCGCCGCCGCGCTCGCCGGCGCCGACCAGGTGGTCGCCAACGACATCGACCCGTACGCCGTCGCGGCGGTCGCCGTCAACGCGCGCGCCAACGGGGTGCTGGTCGCCGCCACCGCCGACGACCTGCTGGACTCCACGGTGACCGCGGACCTGCTGGTGGCCGGCGACATCCTCTACGACGCCGCGCTGGCCGAACGGGTGCTGCCGTTCCTGCAGCGGGCCGCCGCCGACGGCGCCGAGGTGCTGGTCGGCGACCCCGACCGGGGACACCTGCCCCCGGGACGGCTGGAGGTGGTGGCCAGCTATCTGGTGCCCACCACCGAGCCGTCCGTGGACTCCCCGGTGCGCCGGGTGCAGGTGCTTCGACCGAGCTGACCGGGTTGGCTCGTCGGGGTCCACCCCGAGCCGGGATCAGGGGCCGGTGGGGGATCGGACCCGATGTGCGCGCGGTGCGGCGGCCATAGCGTACGGGCATGACGGATCTGCTGGCCCAGTTCGGTGAGCTGCCCACCGCCGTGCTGATGAGCACGCTCGGCATGGTCATGCTCGCCGACGCCGTACCGCTGCTCGGGGTGCTGGTGCCCGGCGACGCCGCGGTCCTCGCCGCGGTCGGCGCCGGTCGGCCCGCGACCGGGCTGGCGACCGTGGCGGCGGTGGTGGCCGGCTGCCTCGCCGGCTGGGCGCTCAGCTTCCTCGCCGGGCGACGCTGGGGCGACCGGCTGCGGCGCAGCCGGTTGGGCGGCTGGATCGGCGAGTCGCGGTGGGCGGCGGCCGAGGTGATCCTGCGCCGCGGCGGCGGCCGGATGGTGCTGGTCGCGCCGTTCCTGCCGGTGTTCAACGCGCTGCTGCCGCTGGCCGCGGGCGGGCTGCGGATGTCGTACCGGCGATTCGCGGCCTGTGCCGCGCTCGGCGCGACGGCCTGGGCGGGCCTCTATGTGCTGCTCGGCACCGCGGCCCGGGCGTTGACCGGGCTGCTGCCCGGGGCGCCGAACCCGACGGTGCTGACCATGGCGGTCGGCCTGCTGCTCGCCGGCCCGGTGCTGCTCGCCACCCGGCGCCGGCTCCGGGCGCTGGCCGGGGTCGGCGCGTCCGCCTGACCGGCCGCACCGGCGGGGGACTCACCAGCCGCGGGTGCGCCACTGCGGCAGCGAGGCACGCTCCGCGCCGAGGGTGCTGTCCTTGCCGTGGCCCGGGTAGAACCAGGTCTCGTCCGGCAGCCGGTCGAAGAGCTTGTGCTCGACGTCGTCGACGAGCTGCCCGAACCGCTCGGGGTCCTGGTCGGTGTTGCCGACCCCACCGGGGAAGAGACTGTCGCCGGTGAACAGGTGCGGGATGCCGGCCGGGTCGCGGTAGAGCAGTGCGATCGAGCCGGGGGTGTGCCCCTTGAGGTGGATGACCTCCAGGGCGCAGTCGCCGACCGCGACGGTGTCGCCCTCGGTGAGCGGCTCCGCGTCGATCGGCAGCCCGAGGGCGTCGTCGGCGTGCACCAGCGGGCGGGCGCCGGTCTTGGCGACCACCTCCTCCAGAGCCACCCAGTGGTCCATGTGCTGGTGGGTGGTGACCACCGCGGCCAGCCCTCCGTCGCCGACCAGTTCGAGGAGCCGGGGCGCCTCGTTGGCGGCGTCGATCAGCACCTGCTCGCCGGTGTCCCGGCAGCGCAGCAGGTAAGCGTTGTTGTCCATCGGGCCCACCGACACCTTGGTGATGGTGAGCCCGTCGAGCTCGCGTACGGCCGGCGTGCCGCCGGGCGTGACGTCTCCGCTGTAGGTCATGGGTCTGCTATATCCATTCCGGTGGGGTCGGCAGGGGACCGTCGGGGGTGATGGTGAGCACCTCACCCGCGCTCCGGCCGATCAGCCAGGCGGCGAGTTCGGGTGCGGGGGCGGTGATCGTGGGCGCGCCGTCGGGGTCGCCCACGACGAGTTCGCGGCGGACGCCGTCGAAGCGCAGCACCATGGCCGGCGCGTCGGGCCGACCGGCCAGCCCGGTGGCCACCTCGTGCAGCAGCCGCTGGCCGAACGCCTCCGGCCAGTCGGCCGGCCGGTAGCCGGCGGCCAGGTCCACGTGGTGCACCTCGATCTCGCGGAGCCGGCCCCAGACCAGCAAGGCCGCCGGCCACGGGCCGCGCCGCGTCTCGACGGTCGCCGCCCACGCCTCGACCGGCATCGCGTCGACCGCCTCGGTGAACCGCTCCGAGCTGCGACGCAGGTCGTCCAGGTGGGCGGCGGGCGGGCGACCGGCGCCGGCCTCGATGTCCGCGGTACGGGCGTCCGCGCTGGCGTACATCGGGATCCGCTCGCCGGTGCGGGCGGCGGTGAGCAGGTTGACGAACCCGTCGGCGTTGCGGGCCAGGTGGCTCAGCACGTGCCCCCGGGTCCAGCCGGGGAGCAGGGAAGCGGCGGCGACGTCCGCGGCGTCGAAGGCGGCCACGGTACGCAGCAGGCGGGCCGTGGCGTCGTCCAGCTCGCCGGTCAGCAACAGGGGATCGCTGGTCACCCGTCGACCCTAGCGGTCCGCCGCCCGCGCGTCGCCGGGGAAATCGCTTTCGGCGCGTCGGCCCGGGCCCTACCGTCGGTTTCGAACGCGGCACCGGAACGACGGAGTGGAGGTGGTGATCATGCCGGTCGTAGCACGCGTGTTCCGCCATGTTCCGCCTCGACACCGATGAGGATGCCATGACCATCGATCTGACCGCCCTCGGCTGGGATGCCGGATGGGCGGCACACGTACGACGGGGCAGCGACCACCGTCCGGGCCGGGTGGCCCGGGTCGACCGTGGGGTCTGCACCGTGCTCTGCGCCGACGGCCCGGTCCGGGCCAGCCTGGGCGGCGGGGTGGTGGCCGCCGCCGCCCGGGATCTGACCGCGCTGCCCAGCGCGGGCGACTGGGTGATGGTCGGCACCTGGCCGGACCGGCGGAGGACCGTCGAGGCCGTGCTGCCCCGGCGCACCGCGCTGGTCCGCCGGACCGCCGGCAAGGACGCCAGCGGGCAGGTGCTCGCCGCCAACCTCGACGCCGCCGCGGTCGTCGAGCCCGTGCACCCGGCGCCGGACGTCGGCCGGATCGAGCGGGCGCTGTCCCTGGTCCACGAGTCGGGGGCCCGGCCCCTGATCGTGCTGACCAAGGTCGACCTGGCCGCCGACCCGGCCGCGCTCGCCCGCCAACTCGCCGTCGTCGCGCCCGGGGTGCCGGTGCTGCCGGTCAGCGCCGAACACGGCGTCGGGCTCGAGCCGCTGCGGCCGTTCGTCGCCCCCGGGCGGACGCTCGGCCTGCTCGGACCCTCCGGCGCCGGCAAGTCGAGCCTGGTCAACGCCCTCGCCGGCGCCGTCGTCATGCCGACCCAGGCGATCCGTCGGGTCGACGGCAAGGGCCGGCACACCACCACCTGGCGGGCCCTGGTGCCGATCCCCCTCGGGGGCGCGGTGGTGGACACCCCGGGTGTCCGGGCGGTGGGTCTGCTGGACGGCTCGGCCGGTCTGGACCGGGCCTTCGCCGACATCGTCGAGCTGGCCACCGGCTGCCGGTACGCCGACTGCGCGCACGACGGCGAGCCCGCCTGCGCCGTGCGGGAGGCGCTGGAGAGCGGGGAGCTGTCGACGCGGCGCTGGGAGAGCTGGCGCCGGCTGCAGCGGGAGGTGGCCTTCGAGAGCCGCCGCCGGGAGGTTCGGCTGGCCGCCGACCGTCGCGGTGGCTGGCGCGGCGGACGCCGTCGGACGGCCCGTCCGACGGCGCCGCCGTCCCCGGGCGGATTCTGAGCCGACCAGCGGCGCGCGTCGACCACGGACGGGTCGGCGTGACCGGTGTGAGCTGGGGGAATGTGCGGGCGCGGAATGTTGTCGTACCTCGGGGCTAAAGTTGCCGAGGCGTCTCTTCTGCGCCCGCAAACCGCTCAGACTCCGCTCGGAGCGGACAGATCCGCCTCACATTCTTCTTCCGGGAGTACACGGACCGTGGCCGACCGACTGATCATCCGTGGCGCGCGCGAGCACAACCTGCGTGACGTCAGTCTCGACCTGCCCCGGGACGCCCTGATCGTCTTCACCGGGCTCTCCGGTTCGGGCAAGTCGAGCCTGGCCTTCGACACCATCTTCGCCGAGGGCCAGCGGCGCTACGTCGAGTCGCTGTCGTCGTACGCCCGGCAGTTCCTCGGCCAGATGGACAAGCCCGACGTCGACTTCATCGAGGGTCTCAGTCCCGCGGTCTCCATCGACCAGAAGTCCACCTCGCGCAACCCGCGCTCCACCGTCGGCACCATCACCGAGGTCTACGACTACCTGCGCCTGCTATTCGCCCGCATCGGCGAGCCGCACTGCCCGGTCTGTGGCGAGCGGATCTCCAAGCAGAGCCCGCAGCAGATCGTCGACCGGGTCCTGGCGATGGACGAGGGCACCCGGTTCATGGTGCTCGCGCCGGTCGTCCGTGGCCGCAAGGGCGAGTACGTCGACCTCTTCTCCGAGCTCCAGGCCAAGGGCTACGCCCGGGCCCGGGTCGACGGCGTGGTGCACCCGCTGACCGATCCGCCGAAGCTCAAGAAGCAGGAAAAGCACACCATCGAGGTGGTCATCGACCGGCTCAGCGTCAAGGCCAGCGCCAAGCAGCGGCTGACCGACTCGGTGGAGGCGACGCTCGGCCTCTCCGGCGGTCTGGTGCTGCTCGACTTCGTCGACGTGCCCGAGGACGACCCGGACCGCGAGCGCCGCTACTCCGAGCACCTGGCCTGCCCCAACGACCACCCCCTGGCGATCGAGGACCTGGAGCCGCGGGTCTTCTCCTTCAACGCGCCGTACGGCGCCTGCCCGGAGTGCACCGGTCTGGGCACCAAGAAGGAGATCGACCCCGAGCTGGTCGTGCCCGACCCGGAGCGCAGCCTGCGCGAGGGCGCGATCCAGCCCTGGGCGACCGGGCACAACCTGGAATACTTCCTGCGCCTGCTGGAGGCGCTCGGCGAGAGCCAGCACTTCGACGTCGACACGCCGTGGCGGGCGCTGCCGTCCCGGGCGCAGAAGATGATCCTGCACGGCTCCGACGACCAGGTGCACGTTCGCTACCGCAACAAGTACGGCCGCGAGCGCTCCTACTACACCGGCTTCGAGGGCGTGGTGCAGTGGATCGAGCGCCGGCACACCGACACCGAGTCGGAGTGGTCGCGGGACAAGTACGAGGGCTACATGCGGGACGTGCCCTGCGCGGCCTGCGGCGGCACCCGGCTCAAGCCCGAGGTGCTCGCGGTCACCCTGGCCGGCCGGAGCATCGCCGAGGTCTGCAACCTGTCGGTGGGCGAGGCGGCGGAGCTGCTCGCCGGCATCGAGCTGACCGACCGGCAGAAGATGATCGCCGAGCGGGTGCTCAAGGAGATCAACGCCCGGCTGAAGTTCCTGCTCGACGTCGGCCTGGACTACATCTCCCTTGACCGTGGGGCCGGCACCCTCTCCGGCGGCGAGGCGCAGCGCATCCGGCTCGCCACCCAGATCGGCTCCGGCCTGGTCGGCGTGCTCTACGTGCTGGACGAGCCGTCCATCGGCCTGCACCAGCGGGACAACCACCGGCTGATCGAGACCCTGATCCGGCTGCGCGGGCTGGGCAACACGCTGATCGTGGTCGAGCACGACGAGGACACCATCCGGGTCGCCGACTGGATCGTCGACATCGGCCCGGGGGCGGGCGAGCACGGCGGCAACATCGTGCACAGCGGCTCGGTGCCGGCCCTGCTGGAAAACCCCGAGTCGATCACCGGGGCGTACCTGTCGGGGCGCAGGTCGATCCCGACGCCGAAGCAGCGGCGTCCGCAGACCCCCGACCGGGAGCTGATGGTGCACGGGGCGCGCGAGCACAACCTGCGCAACCTCACCGTCTCGTTCCCGCTCGGCCAGCTGATCGCGGTCACCGGGGTCAGCGGCTCCGGCAAGTCGACGCTGGTCAACGACATCCTGTACGCCGTGCTGGCCAACCAGATCAACGGCGCCCGACTGGTCCCCGGCCGGCACACCCGGGTCACCGGGCTGGAGCACGTCGACAAGGTCGTCGGGGTCGACCAGTCGCCGATCGGGCGCACCCCGCGCTCCAACCCGGCCACCTACACCGGGGTCTGGGACCACGTCCGCAAGCTCTTCGCCGAGACCACCGAGGCCAAGGTCCGGGGGTACGGCCCGGGCCGGTTCTCCTTCAACGTCAAGGGTGGCCGCTGCGAGGCGTGCTCCGGCGACGGCACCATCAAGATCGAGATGAACTTCCTCCCGGACGTCTACGTCCCCTGCGAGGTCTGCAAGGGCGCCCGGTACAACCGGGAGACCCTGGAGGTGCACTACAAGGGCAAGACCGTCTCCGACGTGCTGGAAATGCCGATCGAGGAGGCGGCCGAGTTCTTCTCCGCCATCCCGGCCATCCACCGGCACCTCAAGACGCTGGTCGACGTGGGCCTCGGCTACGTCCGCCTCGGTCAGCCCGCGCCGACCCTCTCCGGCGGTGAGGCGCAGCGCGTCAAGCTCGCGTCCGAGCTGCAGAAGCGCTCCACCGGCCGGACGGTCTACGTGCTCGACGAGCCGACCACGGGCCTGCACTTCGAGGACATCCGCAAGCTGCTGATGGTGCTCGAGGGCCTGGTGGACAAGGGCAACACCGTGATCACCATCGAGCACAACCTCGACGTGATCAAGACCGCCGACTGGCTCATCGACATGGGGCCGGAGGGCGGCCACCGGGGCGGCATGGTGCTCGCCACCGGCACCCCGGAGGAGGTCGCCGAGGTGACCGAGAGCCACACCGGCCAGTTCCTGCGCCAGGTGCTCAAGCTCGACGGCGAGGCCAAGGGGGCCAGGGCGGCCACGTCGCGGGCGGCGAAGGCCAACGGCGTGGCGACCAAGTCGCGTACCCGCAAGGTGGCGGCGGCGGCGCGCTGAGCCGACGGTACGACGCGGGCGGGTCGGGAAACCGGTCCGCCCGTTCCGATATCCATTTAGTGACGCGCCGGTATGAACCGTGCGGCACAGTGATCCGTGTCCAGGAACGTGGCCGCAGATCACGACGGCGGCGGCCGACAGAGAGGGCGAACATGAGTGACGATCAGGTGCTGACCGGGCCGGGTACGCAGACGCGCCGGGCCCTGCTCGCGGGCGCCGGCGCGGTAGGCGTGTCGGTCGTGCTGGCGGCCTGCGGCAGCGACGACGGCTCGGGGGACGGGACCTCCGCCCCGACCAGCGGCGGCCCGGGGGCGACCGGGGCCGGCGACGCCGAGGGCGGCAACCGGGACACCTCCGGACCGCTGGCCCGGACCACGGACATCCCGGTCGGGGGTGGCGCGGTGTACGCCAGCAAGGGCGTGGTGATCACCCAGCCCGAGCCGGGGACGTTCAAGGGCTTCGACCCGATCTGCACCCACCAGGGTTGCCCGGTGTCGAACGTCGACGGTGGCACCATCAACTGCACCTGCCACGGCAGCAGGTTCTCGATCAGCGACGGCTCGGTGAAGCAGGGCCCGGCCACCCGCCCGCTGGCCGCCAAGAACGTCAAGGTCAACGGCGAACAGATCTCCCTCGCCTGACCGTCGGTCATGGGCGCTGGCGGGCGTCGTCGACCTGATCGACCGCCGCCAGCTCCATGATCGACATCGCCGGACGGCCGAGGCTGGAGGCGCGTGTGGCGACGGAGCCGGGTGTCGGGGGTGCGGACTAGGCTTGCTGGCGTGGCTGACCCCTCGACCTACCGTCCCGCGCCCGGCACCATCCCGGAGTCGCCAGGGGTCTACCGCTTCCGCGACGGCACCGGCCGGGTCATCTACGTCGGCAAGGCGAAGAACCTGCGCAGCCGGCTCAACTCCTACTTCGCCGACCTGTGGGGCCTGCACCAGCGCACCCAACAGATGGTCACCACCGCCGAGTCGGTCGACTGGGTCACCGTCGGCACCGAGGTCGAGGCGCTCCAGCTCGAATACACCTGGATCAAGCAGTACGACCCGCGGTTCAACGTCCGCTACCGCGACGACAAGTCCTACCCCTACCTGGCCGTCACCCTCGACGAGGAGTACCCGCGGCTCCAGGTGATGCGGGGCGCCAAGCGCAAGGGGGTGCGCTACTTCGGGCCGTACTCGCACGCCTGGGCGATCCGCGAGACGCTCGACCTGCTGCTCCGGGTCTTCCCGGCGCGGACCTGCTCGTCCGGGGTGTTCAAGCGGGCCGGCCAGGTGGGTCGTCCCTGCCTGCTGGGCTACATCGGCAAGTGCTCGGCGCCGTGTGTCGGCAGTGTCTCCGCCGAGCAGCACCGCGACATCGTCAACGGGTTCTGCGACTTCATGGCCGGCCGCACCGACACCATGGTCCGACGGCTCGAACGGGAGATGACCGAGGCCAGCGAGCAGTTGGAGTTCGAGCGGGCCGCCCGGCTGCGCGACGACGTCGCCGCCCTGCGGCGGGCGATGGAGAAGCAGACCGTGGTGCTCGGCGACGGCACCGACGCCGATGTGGTGGCCTTCGCCGACGATCCGCTCGAAGCCGCCGTCCAGGTCTTCCACGTCCGGGACGGCCGGGTCCGCGGACAGCGCGGCTGGGTGGTGGAGAAGACCGAGGAGCTGAGCGCAGGCGACCTGGTGCATCACTTCTGCACCCAGGTCTACGGCGGAGAGCAGGGCGAGGGCGACGTGCCCCGCGAGCTGCTCGTGCCCGAACTGCCCGCCGACGCCGACGCGCTCGCCGACTGGCTCTCCAGCCATCGGGGCAGCCGGGTGTCGCTGCGGGTGCCCCAGCGCGGCGACAAGAAGTCGCTGCTGGAGACCGTGGAGCGCAACGCGAAGGACGCCCTCACCCGGCACAAGCTCAAGCGGGCCGGCGACCTGACCACGCGCAGCAAGGCGCTCGACGAGATCAGCGACGCGCTCGGCATGCGGACGTCGCCGCTGCGCATCGAGTGCTTCGACGTCTCCCAGATCCAGGGCACCGACGTGGTGGCCAGCATGGTCGTCTTCGAGGACGGGCTGCCCCGCAAGAACGAATACCGTCGGTTCATCGTGCGGGGCGCCACGGACGACCTGTCCGCCATGTCCGAGGTGCTGCGCCGGCGCTTCGCCCGCTACCTGGACGTCCGCGCCGAGACCGGGGAGATCGGCGAGGAGACCGCCGGCGACCCGGACCGCCCCGGCATCGACCCGACCACCGGTCGGCCGCGCAAGTTCGCGTACCCGCCGCAGCTGGTGGTGGTCGACGGCGGCGCGCCGCAGGTCGCCGCCGCCGCGCAGGCCCTCGCCGAGCTGGGCATCGACGACGTGGCGCTATGCGGGCTGGCGAAGCGACTGGAGGAGGTCTGGCTGCCCGACGACGAGTTCCCGGTCATCCTGCCGCGCACCTCCGAGGGGCTCTACCTGCTGCAACGGGTCCGCGACGAGGCGCACCGCTTCGCCATCACCTTCCACCGCCAGCGGCGCTCGAAGCGGATGACCGAGTCGGCGCTGGACAACGTCCCCGGGCTGGGCGACGTACGGCGCAAGGCGCTGCTGCGGCACTTCGGCTCGCTCAAGCGGCTCTCCGCCGCCACGGTCGAGGAGATCACCGAGGTCCCCGGGGTCGGCAAGCGGACCGCCGAGGCGATCCTGGCCGCCCTGGACGACAGCACCCGGACGTCCCCGACTTCCTGAGCGGCCGAGGAAGCCCGGTTCCTCGGCTGAACTGGAGGGGATGCGCCGCCTCAAGTTACCGTCCGTGGCGCGCCCCCGGCGTGGGAAATCCCGCGCGTACGGGGTGCGTCAAACCCCGAGGCCACGACCGCTGCGGGCTGAGAGATCCCGACGTTCGCACTGCGCGCCGTCCGTGAGGCCGTTCGCCGCCCGGCCGGTGGCGTGCCGGGTGTCCGGATCGGGATGCGCCCCGGCGGGCAGATTGTCCGGTCTGTGACGTGCCGTCCAGTGGGTAGGGCCACCCCGGGGGTGGAATGCCGGCCGGGGTCGGGTCGTTGAACATGGCATACCACCGAGGAACCCGTGCCCGGTGCCCCCGCCCGCCCCCCGGGCCGTGGGAACACCGGCCCGCCGAGGATGGTTACACCCCCCAGCGCAGACCCCCCCGGGTCGCGCCCCCCGGACGCCGGATGGAATGCGTCGCCGGCCCGGATGGTTACACCCCCTCGGACACCCGAGCAGGCCACCGCCGCCGGGCAGATCCCCTTGAACTTCTTTCCCCCCTTTTTTGTGCGCGGCGCGTCCGCACCCCCCCGCGGACGTCGCCCCGTCCCCCAACGCAGAGGAGCACGCCAACATGCGTACCGATCTGATCCGTAAGACCGCCCTGACCGCTGCCGGCCTCGCCGCCACCGCCGGTGGCATCGCCGGCCCCGCGATCGCCGCCCACGCCGCCG
>NZ_JAPFQV010000029.1:0-74455 GCF_033804685.1 Micromonospora sp. RTP1Z1 | reverse complement strand
CGGGGTCGAAGGGGCAGCGGTGGTACGCGTGGGCGAGCATCGCCACCGCCAGCCCCCGCCATGTGCTGCTGGTACGGCGGCATCTGCGCACCGGTGACCTGGCGTTCCACTACTGCTACCTGCCCGACGGGCAACCCACGACCATGACCCGACTGATCCGCGCCGCGGGGCTGCGCTGGCCCGTCGAGGAAGACTTCGAGTTCGGCAAGGACCAGTTCGGCCTCGACCAGTGCCAAGCCCGCCTGCACACCGCGATCCGCCGGCACACCGTGCTGGTCATGGCAGCCCTCGCGGTCTGCGCCGTCGCCGCCGCCCAACTCCGCGACCACACCGACACCCAAGCCCCACCACCGGCCACCCCCGACCAGGCCCCACCACCAGACCCCGGCCTGATCCCCCTGACCGTCCCCGAAACACGACGACTCCTGGCCAGACTGCAGCATCAACCGACACCGCCCGACCACGCCCACCACTGGAGCACCTGGCGCCGCCGCCACCAAGCCCGCTCACGCTGGTTCCACCAACGCACCCGACTCAGCCGCGCATACGCCCTGGTCAACTAGCCATTGGCGGCTGCCGTACTAGGGTGTACCACGAGCACCTGCCGCCGGATGATCGGCGCAAACGAAGTCTCACGAGCGCTTTTCCCGGTGTCGCGCCGCCCGACACAGCGGGCATGAGCACGAACACGACCACGATGGCGATGAGCCTGGGCGGTGAGGAACTGCTTCCAGGTCGGCCGGGAGCGCCGCGGCGCCGGGGTCGACCCCGGCGTCGTAGAGGACCTTCCATACGGTGCTGGCGGCCACCCGGTAGCCAAGGCCGACGAGTTCACCCCGAATCCGGCGGTGTCCCCCAGGACCGAATCTCCGCGGCGAATCGCAGCACCAGGTTACGGGCCTGCTTGTCGACCGACGGCCGGGCCGGGCATGCGGGTAGGTCCAGTGCCGGGCGATCAGTTGCCGGTCGGATTATTCCGGGATCGTGATGCTGTGCACGGGGCGGCAGCTGTCCAAGGCCACGCCGGGCTACGAGTGGGAGCTTTTTTCCCCAGCCCCGGCAGCGTTCCACGGGGTCCATGCCCGGTAGAACGCTGCCCCTATGCGCCTGGCAGTGTGGGGGCGGCTCGGCGGCCCCCACACCGCGCATCATTCAGTCCTCGAAATGCACCTCCGGGTAGGTCGGGTCCGGTCCGTCGAGCAGCGGCGTCGGCGCGTTGCGGAGGAACCGGTCGAAGTAGGCCGTGAGGTAGGTCTGCTCGATCTGGACGGCCCGGTCACCGTCGATGGTGCCCGTCATCTCGGTCGGGAACATGCCGGCCAAATGCAGCGGTCCGCTGAGCGGTGCGATATCGGTGTAGGTCAGGTGCCCAGATCCGGTCACCTTGAGGTCGCGGTGCCAGCCACGCAGGTGGGACCAGAACGTCGCCCAGGTACCGTCATTTGACCTGTCATGGCCGGCACTGCTCATCAGCAGGAACGGGCGGGACAGCCCGGCGTCGACGACGGGGCCGTAGAGGGTGCCGTCCAGGTCGACGCCGGCAGCAATGCGCGGGTCGGTGCGCATCGTCGCGGCCGTGGTGGCGCCGCCCATCGAGTGGCCAAACATTCCCACCCGGTGCAGATTCATGGTTCCACGTAGGCGCCCGTCGAGCATGGACAGCTCGTTCAGTACGAAACTGGTGTCATCGGCTCGTACCGCGACGGCCGCCGCGTTGGTCTGGTCGCTGTCCGGTGGCAGATTGCGCAGCACCAGCCGGCCCCCGGGGAATTCCACCGCGTCGGCGTCGTAGGGGTGGTCGATGGCGACCACGACGAATCCCTGACTGGCCAGATCCTCCACCATCGTGGTGTACAGGCTACGGCTGCTGCCCGAGCCGGGCGAGAACAGCACGACCGGCCAGCCGCCCCGCGTCCGGCGCGGCGGCGCGTCCACGTGGGCACGGGTACGGATCGAACCGAGCGTCCCCGCCGGCAAACCACTGGCGTTCTCCTCGAACGCGGCCAACGCGGAAGTCATGTAGGGAGCCGGAGCGGATCGTTCGACGTCGGTGGCCGGATACCATAACTGGACCATCACCGACCGATCCTGCGGCGTCGGCGCGAACGGATCCGCGCGGTGGTGGTCGGTCAGTGCCCGAGTCAGCGTGCCCACGTCGTACCGGCCAGGCAGCGCCGGCAGCTCGACCCCGTCGGCATCCGACGCCGGTACGGTCGACACCGCACGCGACGAAGCCTGAACACTTGTCGAGACCAGCACGGCGGAAGTCAGCGCAACGGCGAGGGCCACGCCCGCGAGGCCGAGGCGTTTGGGGTTTCTCATCATTGGTTCATCACACCCGGTCGACCCCCCTGCCGTCGTCCGCCCGAATGCCGACCCGGCTGTACGGCTAAGGTCGTACGTTGACGAGCCAACCACCGCGGGAACTCGGGGTTGTCACCCAGGGTCTGGACCGGCCCGTCGCGCGCCGAAAAACTCAGGTCGATCGTCAGGGAAGCCTGACGACCGTTGAGTAAAAGTCCTATCTGGAGCCGACCGGGTGAGCGAGACAACGGGAGTCTTCAGGAAGCGCATGGCCGACCAGCGCGGTGGCGTGGCCGATCCCGTACTCGGACTTGAGCCAGTTCAACAGAACGCTGTGTCGCTCCAGTGGGCTGGACCGGACATCATCCATCATCTGCCGCGAGTCGCGCGCGGCCCCACATCAGGTGCAAGATTCGGGGTCAGCTCGCAAGCCGTTCCGAAGTGCCGTGCGCCCAAGCATCTTGCTGACCTATCGCACGACCAACCGACCCGACCACGCGAGCCCAAGTTCGCCAGCCAGAGGCTTGATGGCCGATCTTGGCGAATCGCAAGTCTCATGTGCATGGCCTGGGACCCGCAAGTGGATTGACCGCAACTGGGCTGGACCGTCGAGCGCCTACCCGTGTGCCTCTGATCAAGGTTCTGCTGGGCGTCCGTGACCTGTCGGACAAGCTCGGCGACAGTCCGTCTCGGAAGGCGGATCACGTACGGTGTCACGGTGGGCCAGGTCGGTCGGCGGCACCCTTGCCGATGACAGAAGCCTAGATATCGCTCCGACAGCCCGGGACGACTACGGGTCGTACGCCCTCTCCGGTGGAAGACATCCGCATGCGAGTTACGGCGAGCGCTGGCGGCTGGGTCTGATCCCCGGCCCCACGCAGGTGCAGGTGGCCGGGGGTGGGCCAGCGGCCACCCGGGGGCAGTTCCCGGTCAAAGCGGAAGCCGCCCCGGTCCGCCACCCGGCAGGAGGCCGGATTGGTGACGGCGTGGATGAGCCTCAGCCGGGCCAGCCCGAGCACACCGAACGCCCAGCCGCTAACCGCGTCGAGGGCTGTGGACGCAACCCGGCGGCCTCGGGCGGCGGGCAGGGTCCAGTAACCGACCTCGCCCTCGACCGGGGGGTGGTCGATGCGGAGCCGGACGTTGCCGAGCACCGCGCCGCTGGTCGGGTCGATCACCGCGAACGCGGCGGCCGCACCGCTGCGCCAGCCGTCGATCCGTTCGTCGATCCAGGCCGTCGCGGCGGACAGGTCGTCGACCGAGGAGAGCGAACGGATCCGGATTTCGGGATCGCGGTAGGCGGCGAGTACGACCGCAGCATCATCTCCGCGCCACGGCCGGAGCCGGAACGGTCCGGCGTCGAGGCAGACCGGCCGCAGCGTCATCGGGCGACTCCACCGCTCTCCACCCAGACGGCCAGGTCCGGCGGCGCCAGCGCGTGTAATCTTTCGCGGTAGTGCCTGAGGTCGTCGTCGGTGAGGATCCCACGCCATTGACCCGTAGACCCGGAACGGAAAAACTTCGCGTTGTCCATGAACAGTCCCAGTCCCTCATTGGGGGCAAGGACATCGGAATGGGTTCGCATCCGGCTTAGGGTGGCGGCGCCGACCAGATCGGACCAAACGTCATCGGGCGCCGTCAGATCGAGGCGCCGGGCTATCTCCCTCATCTGCGCGTCGAGGTCCTGGGTCAGATCATGGTAATGGACGAGGATGACGTCAGGATCGTGCCGACGACGCCAGGCGCTCTCCAGATGATGGATCGTGCCCCGCAGAGAGCCCAGCCGCTCCGTGGGATCAGTATCGTCATCGATCCATTGTAGGATGCGCTCCCGCTGGTGCTCGAGGCCACCCGGCGGCCCTCCGGGAAGGCTACGGGGTGGAGTCGCCTCGGTCTGCGCTCCCGAGTCCAGCAGCCGCTGAATGGCGGAATCGTTGAGGTTTGCCCCATGGTGGTCCATCGATACGGCCACGTCTCGCGCGTCGCGGCCCGCGACGATGTACGTGACACCCGGAGCAACAGGCAAGCCGTCCAACGGTGTGTGCGTTTTGATGAAGCGCCGGTGTGTTTGCGCGTCCAATGAGCTGCGGACCTGTTCGGTTGGCCGCAGTCTCATGTCCAGCCACGGTGACAGAGAGCTCAGCGGGGCAGGTAGCTCTGGTGACTGGAAGACCAACAGCGCACAGATCATCTGCAGCCACGTGGTACCGCACTTCGACGGCACGCTGATCACTATGTCGTCTGGCCTGAAGACAAAGCCGTTCCAGCGGCTACTGTCATTGATCCCTGCGCGGTAGTGGACCGGGTGCGTCGACACGGCGGAGAACGTAACAGTGGTTCCTCAGCGCCACCAACCGTTTTCGGAGGTCTGAGGTCCCCCCGGTTTCACGGAGTCTTCTGATCATGGTCTGATGGCCATGGGGAGGAGTCTTTCGTGGCAGCACGGAAGAAGTACCCCGATGAGCTGCGGCAACGTGCCGTTCGGCTGTATCGGGAGTCGGATCCGAAGCCGGTGATCAAGCGGCTGGCCGAGCAGTTGGGCGTGCATCCGGAGGCGTTGCGCAACTGGATCCGGCAGGACCAGGCCGACCGCGGTGAACGTGAGGACCGACCGACGAGCGAGATGGCCGAGGAGAACCGCAGGCTTCGCAAGGAAGTCGCGGAGCTGCGTCGGGCGAACGAGATCTTGAAGGCGGCGAGCGCGTATTTCGCAGCGGAGCTCGACCCGACCCGGCGACGGTCATGAGGTTCATCGACGAACACCGTGACCAGTTCGCGGTCGCGCTCCTGCTACGGGTCCTGAGCATCACCACCTCGACCTACTACGGCTGGCTGCGCCAGGCCACACTGCCCTGCGACCGGGACCTGGTCGACCGAGGCTTGCTGAGCAACATCTACGAGGTGTGGGAAAACTCGGGCCGCACCTACGGTGCCGACCGGGTCCACCAGCAGCTACGCCGCGACGGCATTCGCGTCGGTCGTAAGCGCGTCGAGCGGTTGATGGCCGGTCAGGGTTGGCGGGGCGCGTTCCTGCGCCGGGGCTGGCGCGGCGGCTCCACGCGGCAGGACCGTCGGGCCACGCCGGCGCCGGATCTGGTCAACCGGGACTTCACCGCATCCGCGCCGAACCGGTTGTGGGTCGCCGATGCCAGCCGCATCCCGACGGGTGAGGGCGTGTTCTGGGTCGCCGCCGTGCGGGACGCGTTCTCCAACCGGATCGTGGGCTGGAAGGCCGGCGACCGCTGCACCACCGAACTCATCCTCGGCGCCCTCGAATACGGCGTCTGGTCCCGCGACGTGCGTGACCAGGAGTTGATCCACCACAGCGACCGCGGGTCGAACTACACCTCGATCAAGTTCGCCGAACGCTTGTCGGACAACGGAATTCTGCCCTCGATGGGCTCGGTCGGCGACTCCTACGACAACGCGTTGATGGAGAACTTCTGGTCCACCCTGAAGATCGAACTCGTGTACCGGAACTCGTGGCGCACCCGCGACGAAGCCGAGAACGCGATCTTCGGCTACATCGACGGCTGGTACAACTCCCGCCGCATCCAGAAGGAACTCGGCTACCTCAGCCCCGACGAGTACGAGACCGCCTGGCACACCCACCAAACCAACCAACCCGCGACAGCTATCGTTCAGCCTGAGCCAACCGGCGCCAGGTAACCACCGCTCCGCGAAAGCGGGGGGACCTCAACGCTCATCATCGCGATGGTCGGCTGGGCCGCCGCCGCCCTCGCCGGCTACCTGGTGCCCCGTACGCCCACACCGGCCGTCCCGCTGGCCGCCGACCCGGTGCAGGAGGTGTGAACCCCATGGCCACACCGGACCAACAAACCAGTCGGTGCCGCGCCGACGCCGAGCCGTACGCCTCACCCTGCTGATCCTCATCATCGCAGGCCTGACAGCACTCGCCGCCAGCCTCCAACTCAGCGGCCGCCAACCTCGGTCTTCCGAACGCGCGACCTGACCGCTGGGGACGGAGCACCGACCCCGGTGCCGCTGATCCACCATTCGCGCGGTAGGCGCCTGAGCAAACCACGCAGCAACTGCAAATCGGCGAGCCACCCAACACAGCCCCGGGCACGTGCACCGACCGGGTCGCGTCACGGCGGCGGAGACGTCCATCCGCGACCGGCCCGGTCTGCCGCCCGCCCGACCCCGCCACGGACTCGTGCCGCGCCACATGCGTGGCAGGGGCGGCGCGCCGATCATCCGGTGGTTTCGAACAGCCCGGCGTAGTCGGTGCCGATGGCGCCGCGACACCGGCCGGTGTCCGGGTCCTGCAGCATCCACGGCTGGTACAGGCACCCGTCCAGCCAGCGGGCGAACCATTCCGTGATCGTGATGTGCTGCGGGAACAGCGGCGACACGCCCTCCGGGACCGGATTCGGATCGAACCCCCACACCTGCCCGTCCGCCAGATCGAGAATACTCAGGATGGCGCAGCCCCAGTCGCAGATGTGCAACGGCACCCGTGGCCCTTCAGCGGGAACCGGTTGGGGTGTGCGGTGTGCCTGCATTGCACGCAGTGCATTGCCGCCGTCGAGCGTGTGGCCGCCGCGCAGGCCGAGCAGCCCGTACCCGGGGCCGAAGCCGCCGTTGCCCACCTGCAGGTACAGCCGGCGCAGCAGTGGCGGCAACGCGATGCCGGAAAGCTTCTCCACCTCCCGCAACGCTGCCCCTGCCGAAAACCCCATCCGCCCTGGTGAAGACCGGTGCGTGGGTGTCGGAGACGTTGGCCCGGTCGCTGGGCGCTGAGCCCGGGCGTAGCTGGTGGTCGATGCGGCATGATGGGCTGCCGTGCTGCTGCGACTGGCGTACCTGGGCGTGACAAACGCGTTCGCGATGCTGCGACTGCTGACGATGAGCGACTGGGACAAGGACGTGGAGATCCTTGCCCTGCGCCATCAGATCACGGTGCTGGAGCGCCAGCTGGGCAAGGAGAAGGTGCGCTTCGACGCGAGTGATCGGGCGTTCCTGGCGGTCCTGCTGCACCGGCTGCCGCGCGACGTGCTGCGGCGGTTGCGGTTGCTAGTGCGCCCCGACACGGTGCTGCGCTGGCATCCGCGGTGTCACCGGCGAATCCGACCGAACGCCATCGTGGGCCGTTACCAGGCGCGTGCCATGCCGGTGGCCGACACCGACCCCGCCACGCCGTTGACCGACCAGGTTCGCCTGGTGCCGGGCACGTACGAGTTCATCGTCCGGGCGCCCGGGCACGGGCACGTCCGGGTCGGCCCGATCACCATCAAGGCCGGTCAGGTACGCGACCTGCCGGTGACGCTGCCCGTCAATCTCGCCTCCGCTGCCGCCGGGGCGGTCATCAGCGGCGACGGCGTGAACCTCGCCAAGCTCGCCGACGACGACGAGGCCACCAACTGGGCCTCGCTCGGCAGCCCGGTGGCCGGCCGGCAGGTGACCGTCGATCTCACCGGCGGCGCCCAGCAGGTACGCCGGGTGCAGGTCAGCGCGATGCTGCGACCGGCCATCTCCGGGGATCCGGACGCGGGGACCCAGAGCCGGTTCTCGGCGCTGCGGCAGTTCCGGGTCCTGGCCTGCACGGCCACCGGAACGGTCACCTGCTCGGACCCGGCGGACTTCCGCCCGGTCTACACCAGCCGGCAGACGCGTTCCCGTCGGTGGCGCCACGCCCCCGGGCGCCGGAGCTGATCATCCGGTCGTTCGACATTCCCCGCACCAAGGCCACGCACCTGCGCATCGAGGTGCTGACCAACCAGTGCACCGGTGCCCCTGCCTACGCCGGCGAGCAGGACGCCGACCCGAGGGCCGACACCAACTGCTCGACCGCCAGCAGCCAGGCGTCCAACGTGCGCATCGCCGAGTTCCAGGCGTTCGCCCAGTAGGTATCGCCGGACGCACGGGTGGGCGGGCCTGCCAGGCCCGCCCACCGCAACTGGAGTCTGACGCGCCGCCCGTCAGTCGCGCTCCTCGCGTTCCTTCTCCTCGCGCTCCTTCTCGGCACGCGACTGGGCCAGGTCCAGCGCCAGCACCGCGGCCAGGATCAGCAGGTGGTCCTCGTCCTCGACGATGTCCACCGCGTAGGTGTCCCGGATGGTGAACCAGCGCTTCGACACCGTCGCCACCTCGCGGCCGTCGCGGACCACCGTGTACTCGTGGTCCAGCAGGTCGCCGCGCATCTCCAGGTCGTGCGGCCCCGGGATGTCGATCGTGTATTTGTCCCGGAACGGGGTGAACAGGTTCTTCCGCACCTCAGCGGCCTTCTGGCCGCCGATGCTGATCGTGTACGTCCGGCGCAGCGCCACCAGTTGACGGTGCACCGCGGCGACCTCACGGCCGCTGGTGTCCTCGATGACCAGCCGGTCCCGCAGGCTCAGTACCTTGCCGTCGACGTGGAAGACCGGGTTGCCGGAGTCGTCGGTGATGTCGAAGTCGTCGCCGATGTCGAAGATTCGCTCGCGAATGAGATACATACGCCCATCCTCCGGCGTTCGACGCCGGTCGGCACGCGGGCGGCACCCCGGCCACGTCGACGCCGCGGCCGCGGTGCCGGTTCCGGCATCCGGGCCACGTCGTGCCGCCGCCCGGACAGACTGGGCTGATGCAGCAGTCGCCGCTGCCCCCGCTCGGCCCGGCCGTCCGACATCGGTCGATGCGCCGCCTCCGCCCGGTGGCGGGACGCTCCGCGCCGTCCAGCGGCCGGCCGACCATACCCACCCGCCGGCTTGGCGGGGCTCGACGCTGGGCTGCGGCATCGTTCGCGGCCGTGGCCTCAGTGATCACCGCCCTGCTGGCCGGCTCGGGTCGGCTCGACGGGGTTCCGTTGCTGAATCCCGCCCTCGGCGACACTGTCGAGACCGCCGCCGTGCTGGCCCTGATCGCTGCGTGGCTCTTCCGGCGTCGGCCGGCCCGACCTCTGGCGGCCGTCCTGGCGGCCGCCGCCCTGCTGACCGGGATGGTCGTCGGCGCGCTGCGGTTGACCGGCCTGGTCGTCGACCCGTACCCGGCGTCCTTCGCGCTGTGGGTGGGCCTGGGGCTGGCCGCCCTGCTCGGCGCGCCGGTCGTGCTGGCCCGGCCGGGGATGCCGCGGCGAGTGGCGGCGGTCGCCGCGGTACCGCTCACGCTTGCCGGGGCGCTGCTGCTCATGAACGACGAATACGGCGGCTGGCCCACCGTCGGGGACCTGCTCGGGCACAACAGCGCGCGGGGCGGTTCGGCGCTGCGCCTTCCGCCGGGTTCCGGCGTACCGGGGCGTGGTGTTCTGGTGGCGGTGAACCCGCCGGCCGGCAGATCCCACTTCGCGCACCGACCAGGCAGCGTCTATCTCCCGCCGGCGTTCTTCACGGCGGCCCGGGCCCAGCTACCGGTGATCATCATGCTGGCGGGAACCCCGGGGTCACCCAGCCAGTGGCCGACCGCCGGGCGGGCGGTCGCCACCGCGGACGCCTTCGCCGCGGCGCACTCAGGCAAGGCGCCCATACTGCTGTTCGTGGACAACAACGGCTCGGTCACTGGTGACACCGAGTGCGTCGACGGCCCGCGCGGCAACGCCGAGACGTATTTGACCGTCGACGTGCCGGCGTTCGTGACCAGGACCCTGAAGGTACAGCGCAGTCCGGACCGCTGGGCGGTCGCCGGATTCTCGGAGGGCGGCACCTGCGCTCTCGACCTCACCCTGGCCCATCCGCTCACGTTCCGGCACCTCGTCGACCTCGCCGGCGACGCCGCCCCGACCATGGGGGACGCCGCGCACACCCGGTCGACCCTGTTCGGCGGGTCGGCGGCCGCCATGCGTGAGCACGACCCCCGGCGACTGTTCGCCCGGCTGCACGAAACGGACATGACGGCCTGGTTCGCGGCGGCCGACAGCGACGAGGACCGGGTCGGGATCGCCCGGGACATGGCCGCCGCCGGGGCCAGGGCGGGCCTGACCGTGCACCAGTTCGCCGGATCGGGCGGGCACAACTGGCAGTTCGCCAGCACAGCGTTCAGCCAGGTCTTCCCGGGCCTGTGCGCCGACCTCGGGCTTCACTCGTGAGGCCCGGCGCACCGGGACGGTACCGGCCGACGCGACGGTGGGTGACCGCGTCCCTCGCCGCCGCATTGCTCAGCGGTCTCTTGGCGGCCGTTCTGGTGGTGTCGGACGCCTGGACTTCCCGCATGGCGTCCTCGGAACCACGAGGGCCGGGTCAGACCTGTGCCCCCGGCTGGGACCGGATGGTCACCCTCGACGACCCCACCGCCGACGACGGGCACCGGCAGCAGTGGATCCACCACCCGGCCGGTCCTGACGCCGTCGGGATCCCCGTGCTGTACCTGCTGCACGGCCTTCCCGGCAACCCCCGGTCCCTGATCGGGGACATGGCGCCGAAGCTCGACCGGGAGATGTGCCGCACCGGTCTGCCGTTCGTCGTAGCCGTACCGGACGGGCAGGAAGGCGACCTGGACACCGAGTGGGGCGACGACGCCGCGGGCCGGTTCGACCTGGAGACCTTCGTGACCGGTCCGGTGATCGACGCTACCGAAGGCGGGGCCCGGCGCGCCGCCGACCTGCGCGCGATCGGCGGCGTGTCGATGGGCGGCTACGGCGCCACGGTCCTGGCGTTACGGCACCCTGACCTGTACGCCCAGGTCGCGTCGTTCGGCGGGTACTACCACCCCGACGACCGCGACGGCGTCTTCGCTGCCGACGCCGCGGCGCACGCCCCTGACCAGATCGTCTCCGCCGCGAACGGCAAGCAGCGCTTCTTCCTGGCCGAGGGCGAACGGGAGGACACGCCGTTACAGGACGGCTCCATCCGGGGCGAGGCTGACCGGTTCGCCGCGATTCTCACCCAGCGGTCGGTGACGGTCTCGGTGGTGCATCCGCCCGGCGGCCATGACGACAGCACGTGGGATCCGGCCATCCCCCCGTGCGTGGACTTCCTCGGCTCCGGCTGGCGGGCCGGCCAGTAGGCCGGTCCGCCAGCCGGGCCACGCTCAGCTACGCGTCACGCGTGCGGAACAGGACGGCCGCCACGATGAGCAGCAGCGCTGTCCAGCCGGCGAAAACGCCAAGGCCCTGCCACGGGCCTAGCAGGTCGTCCGGGGCCCGCTGCGGTTGCAGGATGAGTTGACCGGCGTTGGTCGGCATCCACGCGTTGATGTGATGACCCCAGCTGTCCGGCAGCAGCCCGGTCAGGTTCGACACGATCAGGACCAGCCCGAGCACCGCGGTGATGGCGCCCGCGGTGTGCCGCAGGATCGCGCCGAAGGCCAGGGAGAACAGGCCGAGCACGGCGAGGTAGAGTCCGGCGCCGATCACCGACCGGGTGACGCCCGGGTCGCCGAGGTGGACCGGGATGTGCGCGGCGATGAGCTGACGGCCGATGAAGAAAGCGGCGAAGCTGAGCAGTTCGCCGACGACGAGCATGAGGATCGCGAACACCGCGATCTTCGCGGTCAGCACCGTCAGCCGTCGCGGCTGTGCCTGCAGGGTGGACCGGATCATGCCCGTGGTGTATTCGGCGGAGATCACCATGACCCCGAGCACGGCGACCACCAGCTGACTGACGAACACCGGCCGGGCCAGGATGATCTCCAGCGGGTGGCGGAGCAGGTCGGCCTGCTCGCGGGGCTCAAACCGTCCCCACCGGTGCATGGTCGCCCAGGCGATCAGCGACATCAGGCCGATGGAGATCCCGGCCATGGCCACCAGCGACCAGATCGTGGAGCGGACGGTGCGGATCTTGGTCCACTCGGAGCGCAACGCCCCGCCGAGCCCGGCCTTGCGGGTCGCGGGCGGCAGTGCCACGGGCAGCGTCAGCGCGGTCATGCTCGGTTCTCCTCCTTGTCGGCACCCCGGACGGCGGCGTGGTACTCCACGCTGTCCCGGGTGAGTTCCATGAACGCCTGCTCCAGCGACGCCTGCAGTGGCGACAGTTCGTGCAGTCGTACGCCGTTGTCGAAGGCCAGGTCGCCGATCCGGTCCAGGGCCAGTTCGGTGACCAGCAGGCGTCCCTCGCCGTCCGTGGCGGCCTTCCCGCCTGCGCCCACGACCAGTTCGGCCAGCCGCGTGGCGTCCGGGGTCCGCACCCGGACCGCCAGCTCGGAGTTCTGGTCGATGAACTCCTGGACCGTGCAGTCCGCGATCATGCGACCGCGACCGATGACCAGCAGGTGGTCGGCGGTGCTTTCCATCTCCGACATGAGGTGGCTGGAGACGAAGACGGTCCGGCCCTCGGCGGCCAGCATCTTCATCAGGTTCCTGATCCAGAGGATGCCTTCGGGGTCCAGCCCGTTGACCGGCTCGTCGAAGATCAGGATCTTCGGGTCACCGAGCAGCGCGCTCGCGATGCCGAGCCGCTGTCCCATCCCGAGCGAGAACCCCCTGGCCCGCTTCCGGGCCACCTCGGTGAGGCCGACCAGCTCCAGGACCTCGTCGACGCGACGTTTCGGCAGGTTGTTGCTCTGCGCCAGGCAGAGCAGGTGGTTGTACGCGCTGCGCCCGCCGTGGATGGCCTTGGCGTCCAACAGGGCGCCGACCTCCCGCATCGGGTTGTCCAGTCGGCCGAACGGCTGCCCATTGACGGTCACTCGGCCGGCGCTCGGGGTGTCCAGACCGAGGATCATCCGCATGGTCGTGGACTTACCGGCTCCGTTGGGACCGAGGAACCCGGTCACCTGCCCGGGCCGCACGGTGAACGAGAGCTGGTCGACCGCCAGCCGGTCGCCGTATCTCTTCGTGAGGCCGACAGCCTCGATCATGGGGCATCCTCTCGGATCTTCGGTCGCGCGACGTACGGCGCTAACCTGCAGAAAGTCGCACCGCCTGGTGCATCCGCCCCGCACTCTACGGTCCCCAACCTGAGAGGTTGCTTAGCCACGATCTCGACGCCCGGCACGCCGTCGCGCGGCCCCGATTGGCAGGCAATTCCAAGATCCATCGGTCATCATGCCGCCATGACGACAGGAGAACTTCAGCGCAGCGGCCCCGCCGGCCGCGCCCAGCAGGTTATGAGCAAGGTGCCGGAGGTGACGGTCTACTTCTGGATCACCAAGGTGCTGACCACCGGGATGGGCGAGACGGCGTCCGACTTCCTGACCCACCGGCTCGACCCGGTGATCGCCGTCGGTCTCGGCGGCGTGGGCCTGGTGGTGTCCCTCGCGCTGCAGCTCGCCGTACGCCGGTACGTCGCCTGGATCTACTGGCTCGCCGTGGTCATGGTCAGCGTCTTCGGCACGATGGCCGCCGACGTGCTGCACGTCGGGATGGGCATCCCCTATCTGGTGTCGACCGCGGTGTTCCTGGTCGCGCTGGTCGTCATCTTCGCGACGTGGTACGCCACCGAGCGGACCCTGTCGATCCACAGCATCCACACCCGGCGCCGGGAGCTGTTTTACTGGGCGACCGTGCTGACGACGTTCGCGCTCGGCACCGCCGCCGGTGACATGACCGCGTCGACCATGGGACTGGGCTATCTCGGCTCCGGGATCATGTTCGCCGTGATCTTCGCCGTACCGGCCGTGGCGCACCGGTGGTTCGGCCTGAACGCCATCGTCGCCTTCTGGTTCGCCTACATCGTGACCCGACCGTTGGGCGCCTCCCTCGCCGACTGGATGGCGGCCCCGCCCACCCGGGGCGGCCTGGACTGGGGCTTCGGGCCGGTCACCATCGGCTGGACGGTGGCCATCATCGGATTCGTCGGCTATCTGTCGGCGACCCGCGCCGACGTCGAGCAGGCGGAACCGTCGCGTCCGGTCACCCGCCAGGCGTGAACGGCGGCTCCGGCCGGCGTGAACCGCGGCTCCGGCCGGTCGACGCCCCGACGGCGGGCTCGATCGGCCGGAGCCGGTGCTCTAAGTTGCCCGTGTGACGGAGCAGGGGACGACCGGGCAGGTTGTGGAGATCTTCACCGACGGGGCGTGCAGCGGGAACCCGGGACCGGGTGGCTGGGGCGCGGTGCTGCGGTACGGCAGCCGGGAGAAGGAGATCTACGGCGGCGAGGCCACCCCCACCACCAACAACCGGATGGAGCTGATGGCCGCCATCCGTGCGTTGGAGAGCCTCACCCGGCCCGTCGTGGTGCAGCTCTGGACCGACAGCACGTACGTCCGCGATGGCATCACCCGCTGGCCGGGGGTGGGCGCGGGTGTCTGCGGGCGGCGCGCCGACCGGTTGGCGGTTGCGCGGCGCCGGTGATGGATGGCGGCGAGATCGACTGCGGAGAACCTCAGGTGCTTGCCAAGGAAGGTGCAGGGGTTTTGTCGGCGGCCGGCGCGGCGGCGCAGCCATGACTCGCGGGCCCGAAGCAGCCTCGCCGCTTCCGAGGGGGTGTAGAGCATCGGGTTTTGGCGGTCCTCACGGCCGGTGTGGTTCGCGGGCTGTGCTGGCGGGGCGCCGGGTGAAGGGGATCGACGGTGGGACCGTCGCGGGTTGGAGGGCAACATGAACTCCTTGGGGCTGAAGGCGGCGCGGTGGCCGTAGTGCACGAAGGAATTGATCAGCTCGGTGCGTGCGGGGTCCCGCTGTCGTGCGGGACCCCGCAGGCAGCTGGGCGTGAGGGGGCAGCGGCCTCTCCTGGCCGTGCAGGTCAGGTGTGACCGTGCGGATAGAGCAGGATGCGTAGTGCGGCGGCGGCTTGGGCGGGGACGACGCCGTTGCCCAGCACGCGCAGGGCCGCGGTGCGCGGCAGTCCGAGGGCGGGCTCGGTGACCCACGACTGCGGAAGGCCCATGAGCCATTCCACGAACGGTGGTGCGAGGACCGGCTTGCCGTGTCGGCCGGTCTGGGTCGGGTACGGAGCGGGCCGGCCGATGAGCAGCTCCCAGCGGGCGACGGCAGCCGCGTAGCCGCCCCACCGGGCTTCGTCGGGCCGTCCGAGTCCGTCTGGGAGCTTGGCGATCGTGGTGCGCAGGTCGTTGCCGCCGTCGCCGTGCCGGCCCGGTCCGCGCCCGTCGGAGGCGCGGGGGGTGGGCAAGGTGCGGGCGGGGACCCGCACCGCCGCCGACGGCAGGGTCAGGTCCCCGTGTGAGCCCCGCTGCCCGGGGCAACCCTTCTCCCCGTCGGTGGCGCGCGGGGTGGGAAGCAGGACCTGCGACAGCGGCGGCCGGAAGCCCCTGCCGGCCCGCCTGCCCGGCGTGCCGGTGTCACTGGCGCGCGGCGTCGGCAGGAGCCGGGCAGCGTCGGTCAGGGTGCGGCCGGCGTGCCCGAGCAGGGGTGTGAGGCGTCCGGCGGTGGCGTTGGCCGACGAGCGGCTGTCGGCGACCGTCGGCGTGGGCAGTAGGCCATGCCGGGTGCCGCCGGGCTCGACGAGGTCGGGCAGCCCGTACTGGTGGCCGGGCCCTTTGCCGTCACGGGCGCACGGCGTCGGCAACGTCCGCACCCGTCGCGAGTCACTCGCGGGGAGTGGCCAGCAGGAACAGCCGGTCGCGTCGGTGGGCGGCGCCGATGTCGGATGCGCGTAGGCAAAGCCAGCCCGTGTCGTACCCGATCGCGGCCAGATCACCTTCGACGGCGTCGAGTCCCCGCCGGAGGAGCGCGGCAACGTTTTCCACGAAGACGAGCTGCGGTCGAAGTACGCGAACAGCGTCGGCGACGCAGGTCCAGAGACTCGAGTGCTCCCCGCCGATGCCCGCGCGCTTGCCGGCGTTGGAGATGTCCTGGCAGGGGAAGCCTGCGGTGAGGACATCGACCGCCTCGACCGTGGTCCAGTCGACGGCACGGATGTCGCCGAGGTTGGGCACGCCGGGCCAGTGGTGGGCCAGGACGGTGCGGGCGTGCCGGTCGGTTTCGGCGTACCAGGCGAGCCGGCCGCCGAGCACCAGCTCGATGGCCAGGTCGAGTCCGCCGTATCCGGTGCACAACGATCCGATGCGCGGTCCGGGTGCCAGCCCGCGGCGGTGGTCACTCACGCCACCCCCGAACCTGCACCAAGCCCGGCCCCGAGGCCGTGCGGAAGGTCTGTCATCCGCGGTCCTCCTCCTGATCGGAGGCGGCCTCCGGCTTGCGAAGGACCAGCACGTCCTCATGCGTGATCAGGTGCAGTGGGGTGCCAGCGACGCGGGCCTTGCGGACGGCCTGGAGCTGGAAGAACGACGGGCGGGCTACGAGGTGCCCGTCGCGGACGGCCGCCAGGAGGGCGACGCACCGCTCGGTCGACATCAGGCCGACGCGGACGCCGGCGGCGATGACGGCGGAGGGCAGGTCGACGAGTTGGCCGTTCTTGCGCCACGGTCGGGCGGTGACCACGACGGTGCCGCCCGGGCGGAGCAGGGTCGTGCAGCCGCGCAGGATCTGTTCGAACCCGTCGGTGAGGCCGGTGAGGTCGCGGTAGGCGAGGTTCCCGCGGTCGGTGCCGTCGTTGTAGGCGTTGTCGAATTTCGCCACCCCGTCGGCGCCGGGCCGGACGAGGCCGTGGACGGTTGGCCCGTACGGCGGTGAGGTGACCACGAGGGCGACCTGCCCGGTGAGGGCGGCCGGCAGCAGGGACCGCAGCCGGGTGGCGTCGCCGCGGACCACGGAGGCCCGGCCGGTGGCGCCCTGGTCGTGGGCGTGGGTGATGTTGGCGTCGGCGATGTCGGACCAGCGGGATTCGTATTCCACGCCGATGGCGTCGCGGCCGGCGTGGACGGCCTCGACGAGGGTGGTGCCGATCCCGCACATCGGGTCGAGGACGAGGTCGCCGGGCTGGGTGTAGGCGTGCATGGCGTGCGCGGCGATCGCTGGGAGCATCCGGGCGGGGTGCTTGACCGACTCGGCCACGTACCGGCCGCGACGCTGCACCGGGCCGGTGCGCTGGGCGGTCGCCCACACCGACAGGCTCTCCGACCCGCCCGGCGCAGGGTGGCGTGCGTCGTCGCGGTGGCGGCCCTCGTCGCGGTCCCGGCCGCCGCCGTTGTCAGGCCGGGCCGCCTCGCCCGGTCCGTGGGTGCGATGTTCAGCCATGACGGTCACCGCTCTCCCGCCGCCGTCCCTGCCGTGGTGCGGTGGCCGGTGGTGTGGCCTGGCTGAACACGAGCAGGTCGGCGTGCACCCGTAGGTGCGCCACCGCCCGCTGCTGCTCGCTGGCCTGCTGGGCGAGGGTGAGCAGTTCCTCGTCGGTGACGTGGTAGACGAACGTGTCACCTGAGGTGTCGGCGGCGACGGCGACGATGTGTTGCAGGTAGCCCAGGCCGACCGCTGCGGCGGCGGTGGCTACCGGGGTGAAGTCCTCTGGCCCGACCGTGTTGGCGGGGACGGTGACGACGAGGACGAGGCAGCCGCCGGGGCGCAGCAGCCGGACGCATGCGGTCAGCAGCCACGCCAGCCGGATCCGGTTGGTCGCGTCGGCGGCGTCGAGGGGCCAGCAGGCCACGACCAGGCTGGTGGCCTCCTGCAGCGGAACGCTGTCGGGCACCGGGACAGCCGGATCGGTCGACGGGGGCAGGTCGGGGTCGGTGAGGTCGTCACCGAACCAGGCGCCCACGTCCGGCAGGTCGCCGTCGTCGAGCCCGACAGTGGGGTTGTCGTCGTGGGCCGGCGGGGTGGCGAGTCCGATGATCAGGCTGGACGCGTCGGTAAACCAGCCGGGGTGGTGCCGGCGTCCGCCGGCCCCGCACGCGCCGGTCAGGGCGTGGTCGCGGGTCAGGTCGACCACCGCGTCGCCGGGCCGGCTGTAGGCGGCGACGAGCCGGTAGGCCAGTCGGGCGCCGATGCTGCGGCCGGTGTCGGCGTCGCCGCGGGCGGTGCGCCACACGGTGACCGGGACCGGCGGGTCGCCGACGACCAGGTCGATCAGGGTCGGGTCAGCGCCGGGCGGGTCGACGGGATGGACAGGGTCGTGGTGGTGCTGCGGCGTGTGCTCGCTCATGTGGTGTCGGCTCCGCGCCGCGCATGCAGTGCGCTGACACCCTCAAACCGGTGTTTGTGTGCCCTGGCGAACGCCTGCCGTTCTCACCGCCACTCACAGCCGCTCACAACGATCTACAGGTGCCGCTCACAGCAGCTGCCCGCCTGGGTTCCGTCGGCGACCGTCGCTCAGGGGCGGGTCGGCCGCCGGCCGAGCCTTGGCGGGTTTGCCGCTGGGTCAGCGAGGCGCTGAAGGGCTGTCGGCGGATGTGCAGCGCGGGTGACATGGCATCCGGTCGCGACATCGGCGGCGTTGTCATGACACCGGGCCGCCGGCGGGGTGTGACGTGGCCGCCGGCGCTGGCTCCGGCGTTCCTGACACCGCGCACGCGTCGATGTCAGCCGCCACCGCGAGCGTGAGAGTGGCTGTGAGTGTCACCGCCGGCCGGTGTCATCGCCGCGCCGCCGCTCGCTCGAGGGTCACCGGCACGCCGTCCGACAGCGATGACATGGCCTCCACGAGAGTGCCGCAGCCCAGGCCAGCGGCATTGTCACCCGCCGCTGTCAACGACGGCAGCCGATGCCAAAGATCGAGTGTCAGGTGCGGTGGCGTGGCGGCCGCGGTGGTGCCGGACCTGTCCTGGCCTGCGCTGTGAGGGTCGTGTGTGCCGGCCGTGGCGTAATCGGGTCCCGGCGCCACCGCGACACGACGGCGGTGTCAGTCGACGATTCTTTCTGACATTGGAGTGGTGACATGAGTGTGTCCGACATGGACTGGCCCGCCTCGCCCCTGGACGCCGCTGACGCCGCGTTCGTGGCGCTGACGAGTGACCCGGCGCCCCTGTCCATCGACCTTGACATGTTCGACCCGGACGACGGCCTGCCGTCGGGTGTGACGGCCCTGCCGGCAGTGCGGGACTGGCTGCTGCGGCATCCGCGCGCCTACACGGCGCGGGACATGTTGTGGCGGGAGTTGATCCGCCGTGCCCGTATGTGCGGGCCGCAGTGGGTGATCGCCGCGGTCGGGATGGCGATGCCAGCGCTGCGCCGCTACGCCGGGCAGCTGTGCGCCGGCTACGGCGGCGACCCGGACGACATCGACGCGGAGATCCTGACGGGATTCCTGGCGGCGCTGCGCGACCACGTGGACGTGGCCCGGCCGGCGCCGTACGCGGCGTTGTGCCGGGTCGGATGGCGGGCCGGTCAAGAGCTGCGCAGGCAGGCCAGCGAGTTCACGCCGTTGGAGGACGTGGACCACGTCACGGGGCCGCGCACCCCTAAGGTGCCGTACGGCCATCCGGACGTGCTGGTGCGCCGCGCGGTGGGCCTGGGGATCCTCGACCCCGTCGACGAGGAGCCCTACATCGACGTGCGGTTGGGGCGGCGGGCGGTCGAGCCGATCGCCGCTCGGCTCGGCATTACCGCGGACGCCCTGCGGATGCGGCTACGCCGCATCGACACCCGCATCGCCGACGCCTTGGCCCGCGGGCTGCTCACCGGAGTGTCGGCCCTGCAGCCCGCTGACGAGCGGGAAGCCCAAGCGCAACGCCGGGCCGCGCTGCGCCGGGCCTGCGAACGCCGCGCCCTCGCCCAAGTGGCGACGGTGCAAGCCGCGTAGACTGCAGCCCCCAGTTCCCATAGAAGACCGGCGACGAACCGAACAACCACGCGCGCCCTCACCGATGACCATGGCGAGGGCGCCGCAGCACGTTACCGGGTACGTCCGCTCCCCCGTGGGTTGACGACATCGGTGACCTGCCGCCGGTCTGGGCTGAGCCGGCCGGACCGCGGATACGGCTTCGCCGCCACCACCAGCTTCCGCATTCACAGGAGCTCACAGCGGCTCACAGCGTGCCGCTCGCCCTTTCTTTTGGCCTGGGTGCGCGGGCTATGACGGACATGTCGGCAACTCACAGTGCGGGGAGCCCGACGGCTCTATGCCCGCCCTTCGAGACCTGCCGCGGGCCGGGCGGCGCCTGCATGTTCGGGTCCGGCGGTGCGGGTCAACGGTCGTCGCTGAACAGGTAGTGCAGGTACCGCTGCGGGTCGGCCAGGAACGAGCGGGTCAACACCACCGGCTGCGCCTCGTCGTAGCTGACCTCGCTGATGGTGCCGGTGACGTCGATCTGCAGGATCCGCGCGTGCGGTACGGCCAGCAGGATCGGTGAATGGGTGGCCACGACGAACTGCGAGCCGGTCTCGGCGAGGTCGCGGATCCGGGTGAGCATCGCCAGGCAGCCGTGCACCGACAGCGCCGCCTCCGGCTCGTCGAGCAGGTACAGTCCACGCGATCCGAACCGGTGGGTAGCCAGGTCGAGGAATGACTCGCCGTGGGAACGCTCGTGCAGGCTGCGGCCGCCGTAGCTATTGCCGACACCGAGGCGGTCGATCTCAGTGGCCACGTTGTAGAACGACTCGGCGCGCAGGAAGAACCCGGTGCGTGGCTTACCGATCCCGCGAACCAGTCGCAGGTACTCGCCGAGGGGCGATTCGGTGGCGCGGGTGCTGAACCGGAAGTTGGCTGATCCGCCCTCGGGGTTGAATCCCGCCGCCACCGCGATCGCCTCGATCAACGTCGACTTGCCGGTGCCGTTGTCGCCGACCAGGAACGTCACCGCCGGATCCAGCTTCAGCCGGCCCGCCGCCCGCAGCCCTGCGACGACGGGCAGCGTGAATGGATAGCCCGACAGGTCCGCGTCGGCCTCGGCCAGCTCCACCCACCGCAGGAAACCGCCGCCGTCTCGACGTCGGGCCGACGCACTGGGACCGGTCATCACCACGCGACCCCCTGCCTCGCCGCCATGTCCTCCACCGCCTCAACGGTAGTTGGCCAGGCAACCAGCCTCGCCGCCTCAGCGGATGAGGCAGGCGCCTCACCGCCGTCGGAGGGCGCAGCAAGCACTGCACGTACTTTCCGCTGTGAGGCCCGGCGCATCAGCTCCCGCCAACGGTCACCCTAGGTAGTTACAAGTATTTCGACATGCTGTCCGCCCGCCCGGAGTTCCAGGTGTCCGCTGGCACCGCACGGGACTGTGATCTGCGCTGTGAGAGTCGCGGGCCGCGTGTGAGCGGCTGTGAGTTGTTCAGGCGTTCGCCAGAGCACACAAACGGCGGTTTGAGGGTGCGGAACCACCACGCCCCGACCGTGGGCGTCGATCACGTTCCGCCCGCCGCCGGGCCCGGAACACGTCGGGCCGTCGTGAGCCGGGCGCCTCGGGTGCCGCGCAGTGCTTGGTGCGCTGACACCTCATCGAACACATCGCTACCCGACAAGGGAGGACGTGCTCCTCCCGAGGACAGTGCGGTTCGTGGCGTCCCTCGTGCCCACGCGCCCGGCGGCGGTCTTCCTTTCTTGCCCGCCCGCTAGCGCCCTGCCGCATGCCGTTGCATGGCGGCCGGGGCCGGAGGTGAACCCACCATGTCCCGCATCCCGGCACGTCTTCGTGCCCTCCCCCACTCCCGCACCGCCCGTCGGGCCAGCCGCGCCGCCGCCGTCACCGCGGAGGTGATGCTGTTGCTGTCGGTGCCCGCCGCCGCGTACGCCGACACCGGTCTGCCGGTGCTGGCGGCGAACTCGCTGCCGGTCGTGATCGCGAATCTGCAGTCGTGGCTGATCGGCATCCTCGCCGCCCTGGCCACCCTGTTCCTCGTCCTGGCCGGTGTCTACTGGGCCACGGCCGGGGGTGACCCGGCGCAGGTCGACAAGGCCAAGGGGGCGTTGAAGAACGCCCTGGTCGGCTACGGCCTGGCCGTCCTCGCCCCGGTGCTGCTGGACATCGTCCAGGGCATCGTCGGAGGCTGATCATGGGTTGGCTGCTCGACCAGATCCTGGACTGGCTGGCGGCGGCGATCCTCGCGACCCTGGACGCCCTGTTCGGGTTGATCAGCAGCGCGCTGCTGGTCACCCCGAACGTCACCGGCCTGCCGCAGGTGCAGGCGCTGACCGGCCGTTCGGTCCTCGTCGTGGACACCGTCTTCGTCCTGGCGTTCGTCGCCGCCGGCGTGCTCACCATGACCGCGGGCGGCAGCGAAACTTCCCGCTACACCGCCAAAGACCTCGTCCCGAGGCTGATCGTGGGGTTCGTCGCCGCGCATTTCTCCCAGTTGTGGTGCGGCATGCTCATCGACCTCGCCAACGCCCTTACCGCCGCTCTCACCACGTCCGACGGTGACAGCAACGGCGCGCTGCGGGCGATCAAAACCCATATCGCCGCCGGGCAGGACAAGACCGCAGTGCTGCTGTTCGTTGTCTGCGTGGCGATCATCGCGGTCCTGCTCGCTGGCACCGCGTTCAGTGTGATCGTCAGGTTCGCCGCCGTTTTCGTCCTGACGGCCTTCGCTCCCCTGGCCCTCGCCTGCCACGCCTTGCCGCAGACCGATCCGATCGCCCGCCTGTGGTGGAAGTCGTACGTCGGCACGCTGGCGGTGCCGGTGGTGCAGGGGTTCACCCTGTATGCCGGGCAGTGGATCCTCACCGACCCCGAGCACCTGCTGCCCGTGCTCGGGCTGCCGGTGGAGCCGGGCGGGGTCATCAACCTGTTTGTCGTGATGGTCATGTTGTGGACCACGCTGCGGGTGCCCGCCCTGATGCGCCGCTATGTGGCCGCCAGCGGCGGTGGCCGGGGCGCGAACATGATCGGCGCGGCGGTGCGGGTGATCGTGGTCCAGCAGGTCACCCGGTCCGTTCCCGGCCTCGGCCGGGGCCTGCGGGCGGTGGGCCGATGAACTCCCGCGACAACAGCGAGTCGGGTCGGGCGCGGATGCCCGCCGACGTGGACGCACCCGACAAGGTCCTCTACGGGCTGACGTTCCGTCAGCTGGCGATCCTCGCCGTCGCCGCTCTCGCCTTCTACGGCGCCTGGCGTGCCCTGCACCAGGTCTTGCCCCTACCGGTGCTCGTCGGCGCCGCCGTGGTGATTGGTGGGGTGGTGTTCGGCGTCGCGGTCGGCCGGCGTGACGGCCTGTCCCTGGACGTGTGGCTGCTCGCCGCCGTCCGCCACTCACGAGCGCCGCGGGCGCTGTCGACCACCGACACGACGTCGAAGACCCCGGACTGGGTGCAGGCGCCGAAGACGAAGGTGATGTTGCCCGGACCGCTGAAGCTGCCCGCCGACGCCATCGACGACGCCGGCGAGATATGGCTCGGTGCCGGCCGGGCGGCGATGGTCGCCGCCACCAACGTCAACCTCGCCCTGCGCACCCCGGACGAGCAGGCCGCACTGGTCGACACCTTCGGCCGCTGGCTCAACAGCTTGTCGACCCCGACGCAGATCGTCGTGTCCGCGCAGCCGGTCGACCTGCGCTCCCACGCCCGCACGCTGGCCCAGGCAGTCGAGGCGCTCCCGCATCCGGCCCTGGCCGATGCGGCGGCCGACCACGCCCGGTTCCTCGAGGATCTCGCCCAACGGCGGGACCCGCTGCGTCGGCAGGTCCTCATCGTCACCCGCGCCAGCGCCGGTGAGCGGACTGACCACGCCGCCCGCCGCAGGGCGGAGGACACCGTCCGGGCCCTGTCCGGGCTCGGCGTCGCCACCCGCGCCCTGGACGGCGCGGCCGTCACCGCCGCGATCGCCGCGGCGGCAGACCCCTACCGGCCACCCCGGCCCGGCGGCCTGGCCGCCCCCGACACCGTGATCTCTGGCCCGGCTCCCGACAGCCGCCCCAGGCGCAGAGAGAAGCGATCGAGATGAGAAGCCGCAACCGCTCCCGCACCCCTACCGACGGTGGCCGTCAGTCTGCTGGGCTGGCGGCCACCGTCGCACCGGCGTCGGTCGAGGTGACCCCGCGGATGTTGCGCATCGGTGACGGGTACGCCGCGACCCTCGTGGTGACCGGCTACCCGGCCGAGGTCGGCCCGGCCTGGCTTGAACCATTGCTGTCCTGGCCGGGCCGCCTCGACCTCGCCCTGCACATCGAGCCCCTGCCCGCTCCGGTGGCGGCGTCCCGGCTGCGCAACCAGCGGGCCCGGTTCGAGTCGTCGAGGCGGGCCGACGCCGACCGGGGCAAGCTGTCCGACCCCTACGTGGAGGCCGCCGCGGACGACGCCGCCGACCTCGCCGAACGCCTCGCCCGCGGCGCGGCGAAGCTGTTTCGCGTCGGCCTGTACCTGACGGTGCACGCCCGCACCGAGGAGGAGTTGCTGGACGCGTGTGCGCAGGTCAAGGCCGCCGCCGCGTCCACCCTGATCGAGGTGCAGCCGGCCACCTGGCGGCACCTCGCCGGGTGGACCACCACCCTGCCCCTGGCCACGGACTCGCTGCAGATGCTGCGCACCATGGACACGCAGGCATTGGCGGCCGCGTTCCCGCTCGCCAGCGCCGACCTGCCCGCGCCGCTGCCCGGTGACCCGCCCGCCGAGGGTGGGGTGCTCTACGGCGTCAACCCGGACTCCGGAGGGATCGTGTGGTGGGACCGGTGGGCGCAGGAGAACCACAACTGCGTGGTCCTGGCCCGCTCCGGCGCCGGCAAGAGCTACTTCGTCAAGCTGGAGATCCTGCGCAACCTCTACCAGCGGGTGCAGGTGGCGGTGATCGACCCCGAGGACGAGTACGTGCGCCTTGCCGACGCGGTCGGCGGGACCATCGTCCGCCTCGGCGTGCACGGCGTGAAGATCAACCCGTTCGACCTGCCTGCCGGCGACACCCGCCCGGATGTGCTCACCCGCCGCGGGTTGTTCCTGCACACGCTGATCAGCGTCCTGCTCGGCCAGCAGCCGCCACCGGCGGAACGCGCCGCGCTGGACCGGGCGATCCTGGCCGTCTACCGGACCGCTGGCATCACCCCCGACCCCGCCACCCACCACCGCCCCGCCCCGCTCCTGCGCGACCTCGCCGCCACCCTCGCCGCTGACGACGACGAGGCCGCCCGGCAGCTCGCCGCGCGGCTCGCCCCGTGGGTCGACGGCTCGTTCTCCGACCTGTTCGACGGGCCGACCACGACCCGACCGGACGGGCACCTGGTGGTGTGGTCGCTGCGGCACCTTGCCGACGAGCTGCGCACCGTCGGCACCCTGCTCGCCCTCGACGCAATCTGGCGGGCGGTGGACGCCGTCGACCCGGCGCGGCTGGCCACCCGCCGGCTCGTCGTGGTCGACGAGGCGTGGCTGCTCATGCGCGACGGCGAAGGCGCCCGGTTCCTGTTCCGCATGTCCAAGGCCGCCCGCAAGCGCCACGCCGGCCTGACCGTCATCACCCAGGACGTCGCCGACGTCCTCGGCACCGACCTCGGCCAGGCCGTCGTCGCCAACGCCGCCACCCAGGTGCTGCTCAAGCAGGCCCCGCAGGCCATCGACGCCATCGGCGACGCGTTCGGCCTCACCGCCGGGGAACGGCGGCTGCTGCTCGCCGCCCGAGTCGGCCAAGGGCTGCTGATCTCCGGCACCAACCGCAGCAGCTTCGAGGCCATCTCCTCCGACGCCGAGCACCTGCTGTGCACAACGCGGCCGGCGGAGCTGGCTGGCCTCGACGACGAGGAGAACGACCTGTGAGGCCACCAGAAACACTGTCGTTGCTCGTATCGCCGCCACCGGCGCCCAGCCCGCCCGGGCCGGGCGCCGGCCTCGTCGTGCCGGCGACCGGGCCCAGCCGCTGGGTCGCCGACGCCGCCGACTGGGCGGTGCAGCGGCCGTGGCTGCTCGCTGTGGCTGCGGCAGGGTTCATCGCCTCCGTCGCCGGCCGCAACCTGCTCGACCTGTGGCGGCACCGCCGGCACGCCGACAATGCCCGCACCGTGACGATCGCCCCGCCACCGCAGGTCGACGCCACCGGCGCCGCGGCGCTGTGGGCGAACCTGGCCGGCACCCTGACCCCGTCCCGGCGCCGCCGGCTGCTCTACGGCAGCCCGCACGTGGTGTGGCAGTACACGTGGACCGGGCGGCGGCTGCTGATCTCGATCTGGGTGCCGGGCAGCGTGCCGCAGGGTGCGGTCGAGGCGGCGGTGCGGGCCGCGTGGCCCGGTGCCGCGACATCCACCATCGCGGCAGGCCCGCCGATCCCGCTCGAGGTGCGTGCCGCGGTGGGCGGGCATCTCCTGCCCACCGCCGCCGAATGGTTGCCCCTCGCGACCGATCATGACAGCGATCCGCTGCGGGCGCTGATGTCCGCCGGATCCGGACTCAAGGCCAACGAGCACGCCTGCGTGCAGGTCCTCGCCCGTCCCGCCACTACCCGTCGTGCGGCACGGGCGCGGCGGGCGGCCGGGCGGCTGCGTGACGGCAAAACCGCCGTCCCGATGCTCAATCCGGCGGCGCCGCTGCTGTGGCTGATCGAGCTGTTCCTTCCCCCTCGGACCGTCGGCTCCCGGTCGACCGTCCCGGCCGGACGCCGCGACCCCGGCGTCGAGCGGGACGTGCGGGCGATCCTGGACAAGACCTCCCACCCGCTGTGGCAGACCGGCATCCGCTACGCCGTCGCCAAGAACAGCCAGCGCAGCGGGACCGACCCGCAGGGCCGGCTACGGGCCGTTGCGGACGCGGTCGCCTCCAGTTTCGCCGTCTACGCCGGCCGTAACCGGCTCGCGCACGGGGCCCGCATGTCCTCGCCGGTCGCGGTGCTTGCCCGCCGTCGCCTCGGTGCGGGGTTCCTGACCTCGACGCTGGAGCTGGCCGCGCTCGCCGCGCTGCCGCGGGACCTGGCCGTGCCCGGCCTGGACCGGGCGCGGGCGAAGTCCATGCCCGCCCCGGTGGCCGTGCCCACCGGCGGTCGCGGCGCGAAGGTCCTCGGTGACGCGGAGGTCGGCGGCCACGCGGTGGCCCTGGCGGTGCCGGATGCGAGGTATCACATGCACGTGATCGGATCCACCGGCTCTGGGAAGACGACGCTGCTGGTGAACATGGCCGTCGACGACATCACCGCCGGCCGCGGGACGGTGGTCATCGACCCGCACGGGGACATGGTCCTGGACATCCTTGACCGGCTCCCTGCCAGGGTCGCGGACCGGGTGGTGCTGTTCGACCCCGACCAGCCCAACCCGCCGACGCTGAACCCGCTGTCCGGCGACGACCCCGACCTGGTGGTCGACAACCTCGTGTCGATTTTTGGGAACATCTTCGCCAAGGCGTGGGGACCCCGGATGGACGACGTGATGCGGGTGGCCTGCCTGACCCTGCTGCGACACGCCAACGTCACCCTCCAACACATCCCACCCTTGCTGAACTCGGCGCAGTTCCGGTCGGCGATGACGGTCAACCTCGACGACCCGGCCGGCCTCAGTGGGTTCTGGCAGTGGTACGACGAGCTCAACCCCGCCCTGCGTTCCCAGGTCATCGGGCCCGTCCTCGCCCGCCTGCGAGCGTTCCTGCTGCGCGACTTCGTCAAGCGCACCATGCGCTACCCACGCTCCAGCTTCGACATGGGCGAGGTCCTCGACGGCGGTGTCCTGCTGGTGCGCATCCCCAAGGGCACCCTGGGCGAGGACACCAGCAAGCTACTCGGCTCCCTCGTCCTCGCTCAGGTGTGGCAGGCCGCCACCGCCCGGGCGAAGACCTCACCCGAGCGTCGCCGGGACGCGACCCTGATCATCGACGAGGCGCAGAACTTCCTCACCCTGGCCAACTCGCTGGACACGATGCTCGCCGAGGCCCGCAAGTACCGGCTGTCCCTCGTCCTGTCCCACCAGGACCTCGCGCAGTTCCCCCGCGACCTGCTCGCCGCCGCCTCCGCGAACGCCCGCAACAAGATCTACTTCTCGTGCGCGCCGGAGGACGCTCGCGTCCTCGCACGGCACACCCTGCCCGAACTCGACGAGCACGACCTGACTCACCTCGACGCCTATACCGCCGCCGCCCGCCTCGTGGTCGACGGATGCCAGACACCAGCGTTCACCTTGAAGACGCGTCCACCCAAGCCAGTCGTCGGCGAGGCCACCGCCATCCGGCAGGTTGCTGCGGCGGCGGTGCCCGCACAGGACACCAGCGCCATCGACGACCTCGTTGAGCAGTACTCACGGCGAGGCGGCCACGCCTCCCGAAGCAACGGCCGCCGACGGTAGAGAGGCGCCGCCTTCAGGCCCGCCGCTGACTGCCTCTGCCCCTGTCTGCCAGCGACCGGTCCCGGGAGTTTCCGCTTGTCCTTCCGCGCGGGCTTCAGCCGACCTTCACCAGCGCTCACCCCTTGAAGGGCAGCCAGTACCCGGCATGTGGCCTGTCAGGGCAGCACACGGCCCGTGCCCGGGAGCGGCCGCCCTCGCCGGCAATTCCCGACACCCTCCCCACAGGAGGGTCCATCCCTTCTACCCCCCCAAGGAGAACGCTCGTGTCCCGCTCCCTCATGCGCGACCGTCTCGACCATCTCCGCAGGCTCACCCTGCGCGACCGCCAGCTGCTGGCGTGGCTCGCCGAGCACTACATCCTGTCCGCCGGCCAGATCACCCAGGCCCTATTCCCCTCAGCCCGCTCCGCCCGCCTGCGCCTGGCGACCTTGCACTCCATCGAGGCCGTCAACCGGTTCGTCGACGTCACCACCGGCGACCGGCAATACCTCTACACCCTCGGCCCACTCGGCATGCTCGTGCATCCCACCACCTTCCACGACCCCGACCACCCTGGCGCCCGCACCCCGCGCACCAGCTTCGACCGCGTCGCGCGGATCGTCGGAAGCCGCAATCTGCGGCATCTGCTCGGCACCAATCAGCTGTTCATCGACCTGATCCAACACACCCGCAGCCACCACAGCACCCACCTGCGACGGTGGTGGTCCGAACAACACGCCACGGCCGCGTTCGCCATCGCCGGCATCCGCCCCGACGGGCACGGCATCTGGTCCGCTGACGGCCGGACGGTCGGGTTCTTCCTCGAACACGACAACGCCACCGAGCCCCTCGGCACGGTGCTGGCAAAACTGCGCGCCTACAGCCGGCTCGCCGAGTTCGGCCCCCGTTACCCGGTGCTGCTTCGCGTGCCGAGCCGCCGCCGCGAAGCCAACCTCCTCGACGCCCTCGCCGGCGTGCCCACCGTCATGCCGGTCGCCGTCGGCGTCCACGACGAGCACCCCGCCGGACCCGCCTGGAGCCTCACCGCAGAACCCGGCCTGCGCCGGTGCCTGCACGAGCTGCCCAGCAACCACGGACCCGTCAACCCGGCGACCAACCCCCACCGCCCCATCGAGGACATCGACGGCTAGGGCGCGTATCGGGTCGTGATCAATGAGCACCGCAGCTTCCGGGGCCGGGTGCCCCGTCGGGGTCCGGGGCCCGGCGATCTGCGGCTGCGCCGTGTGGGCGCGAGTGACCGGAAGCGATGCCGCAGGCAGGCAGCGGGGCCCGAGGACCCCGGCTGTGTGCCCGCCGGGACGGTGCGTCAGAGCATGGCGAGCCGGTCCACCAGCAGCTCCACCCTCGGCTCGGTGTCCTCCGGCGGCAGCCGTCCCGCCCGGGTCAGGGTCGCCAGCCCGTGCAGGGCCGCCCAGAACACCTCGGTGAACAGGCCCGGGTGGACGCCGTCGCCGGCGACCTCTCCGAGGCTCTCCAGCAGGGCGGCGAAGGCGTCCTTCAGAGGTTCTGGGGTGTCCGCCTTCGCGAACGCCAGGCCGCCGTCGAGCTGGAACATGGCGTCGTAGACCGCCGGGTTGCGTGCGGCGAAGTCGAGGTAGGTGCGGGCGAGGGCGGTGACCCGGGCGCGCGGGCCGTCCGCGGCGGAGGTCGCGGCCCGCAGCGCCGCGGCCATCTCGGCGGCGCCGTCGAGGGCGACGGCGCCGATGATCTCGCGCTTGCTGCGGAAGTGGCTGTAGAGGACGGGCTGGCTGTATTCGATGCGCTCGGCGAGCCGGCGGGTGGTGACCGCGTCCCAGTCCTGCTGCTCGGCGAGTTCGCGGGCTGTCGCCACGATGAGGCGCTCGCGCTCCGCCCGTTCGCGCTCCTTGCGTTCCTGTACCGACATGATTCGATCCTAGCACCGCTAGACAAGCGAGCGACAGCAGTACTAGTGTTGCCACGTTCGCTATCAATGCTAGATCCCAGGAGGGGTCATCATGCTCAACGCACTCGAGGTGTTCACCACCGTGGTCGTCGGCGTGATGGTGGGGGTGGAGTTCGCCGTCGCCTTCGTCATCAACCCGATCCTCGACGGCCTCCCGGGCGACAGTGGCCAACTCGGCCGCGCCCACGGGGGCCGGATGCTCGGCGCCGTGATGCCGGTCTGGTACATCACCTCGCTCGTCCTCGTTGCGGTCTGGGCCATCGCCGGATGGCACCACCACGGCAACGGCCTCGTCGTCACCGCCGGCGCGCTGCTGATCCTCAGCGTGATCATGTCGATCCTGCTGCTCGTCCCGATCAACAACCGGGGCAAGACGTGGACCCCCGACGACCGGCCCGCCGACTGGAAGCAGCAGATGAACCGCTGGGACCGCTTCCACTACGTCCGCGTCGCCGTCATCATCGCCGCCTTCGCCCTGCTGGTCGCCGCCCTCACCTGAGCCCCCGGGGCGACACCGCGCACGCGGCGCACAATCCCACTCCCCGGGCGGCAGTGGGCCACCGAAATTCCGACATCCGGGTATGCAGCTGCCGCTGAGAGCCCACAACTGCGATCCGACAAGCTACGCCCCTCGATGACCTGCGCGGCTCTCGGCTCTGGTTCGGGTGAGGTCTTTGATCCAGATCACCGAGGCACGCAGCTGAAGCCCGGCGAGGTAGCTTTCCGGGGTCTTGTCGTAGCGGGTCGCGATGCCCCGCCACGCCTTGAGCTTGTTGATCAGGCGCTCGACGGTGTTCCTCTCCTTGTAGAGCTCGGCGTCGTGGCCGACGGGGCGTCCCCCTTTGCGGCCCTTCCTCTTCCGGTTGGCGGCCTGGTCCCGTTTCTCCGGGATGACGGCCTTGATGCCGCGCCTGCGCAGGTGGGCGCGGTTGCCGCGGGACGAGTACGCCTTGTCCCCGGCGACCGCGTCCGGGCGGGTGCGGGGACGGCCGATGGGCCCGCGAACGCGCACCTTGTCCAGTATGGGGATGAACTGCGGGCCATCGGCGGCCTGCCCCGCGGTCAGGACGAACGCCAGCGGGCGGCACCTGCGGTCGGCGGCGAGATGGACCTTGCTGGTCTGCCCGCCCCGAGAGCGTCCCAGGAGTGCGGCCTTCAGTCGGAGTTTGCGACGGCGCCGGATGCGTCGTCGCTCTTCCCGCCCGGGATCGTCTTCGGTCTTCCGCCCGTTTTGCTCTTCGCAACCGCCCCCTTTGACCTGAGCCTCTCCTCCTCGGTGGCCTTCTCCAGCGCGTCGAGCACGCAGGGATCGAGGTGCATCCCGGCGGCGTCGTGGTGGGCTCGGGCGGTGCTGGAGTCGATACTGACCAGCGACAGGTCCACCTCGCCCCGCTTCGCGCCCTCGGCTATCAGCCCCTTCAGCAGGGCCTCGAAGACACCGGCGTCGCGCCACTGCTGGAAACGGTTGTGGACGATCGACCAGGCACCGAACTCGGCGGGCATTTCCGCCACTGCCCGCCCGTCCGAAACCGCCACAGCACCCCCTCGAACTGCTACCGCAGCCGCACCGGATACGGGCCATACTCGCCGATCGGCAGGTACGGCTCGATGAACTCCCACTCCACATCGGCCAGTTGCGCACGTGTCATGCAAGACGATCTACCTGATCGAAGATCAGCGCGAGGGGAAAACCCGCTCATTGATCACGACCCGATACGCGCCCTAACAGCCCCAGCGCCGCTCGCAGCCCAGGTCAGCGCACCGGCTGTTGCCTTGCCCGTACTAACGAGTTGGGGAGCGGTTCGGGTCGACTTGCAAGAGTTACTACGACATCGTATAGTCCGAAATCGTGACTTCTTCCTCGACGCCGCCCCAGCAGTCGGCGCTGCTCGCGCTGCAGCGCGCCACTCATGCCACCCTGCAGATACTCACCGCCGAGCTGGTCGACCTCGATCTGACCGCTTCGGAGATCAACGCGATGGCTATCCTCGCGGACGGCCACGGCCGCACCATCTCCGAGCTCGGAACCGCGGCCGGCACTCGCCCGACCACACTGACCAGCGTGCTGGACCGATTGGAGCGCCGCGGCCACATCACGCGCGGCACCCGCCCGGGCGACCGCCGGGTCGTGGTCATCGGGCTGACCTCCTCCGGCCGCCTCGCCGCCGACACAATCCGCCAGACCCTGGCCGAGGTGGAAGCCCGCGCGCTCGGCGGCCTGCCCGCCGAGGCCATCGCCGACTTCCACACCGTCCTGCGCGCCCTGGCTGAGGTGTCCTCATGACCCCAACCGAATCCGGGGCACCCCGGGACACCTGCGTCTTCGATGAGCTGATGGCCGAGGTGACGGCATCCGCCGGCACCTTCGGCCACCGCGAGCACGTCCACCTGACCTGGCTGGCGGTGCGCCGTGTCGGCATGCCCGCGGCCATAGCCCTGGTCAGCGACGGCATCCAGCGCACCGCCCGCTACGCGGGAGTGCCCCAGAAATACCACACCACCGTCAGCCAGGCCTGGGTGGAGCTGGTAGCCCACCATGCGGCCGAGCACGAGCTGCAGGATTTCGCGGCCTTCGCCGAACGGCATCCCGCGCTGCTCGACAAGCGCCTGCTCACCCGTTTCTACCGCTCCGCGACGCTGGCCAGTGCCCAGGCCCGAACCAGCTGGGTCGAGCCCGACCTTGCCCCGTTCCCTTGGATGGCCCGCAACCGGTAGCGGCCGGAAAACACCCGCTCCACCGGTGGCCACTCCACGAAGCGAACGGACGAGGCGAATTGTGAGTCAAGCCTGGGCCCGCACGGCCCTGTCCCACCCTGCCCTGTCCGGCATCTCCCGTGCCCACCTCGGCGCGTTGCCCGAGCACTAGCCGTCGTAATCTGTGCACCTGGACCGAGCCGCCTACGAGTACCTGCAGGTTGGACAGGTCGACGTCGTAGTGGCTGTCTCGGCGGTTGTCGTACAGGATCTTGTCGCCGGGGTAGCTACCGCCGACGAGCGTCCAGGGGACGAGCCGGAGCGCCTCCGGGTCGTGAAAGCCGTAGGTGACGAAGCCGTATCCGGCGGCCCGTCCACCGCACCGGATCGCTTTACGGCCGCCTTGCCGTTGATGGTGACGACGAGCCATTCCATGCTTGTGCTGTCAAAGGTGAACGCACCTTCGTGCAGCACGGCGCTCACCTTGCCGCGGCCCGAGGCCGGGCGTCCGTCAATGTGACTGTCAGAAACAAGATCACCTGTGAGTGGGGTCTGTGCTCACGGCACCAACCTCCCCAACCCGCCACCAGAGTCTGTTGATCTCTCACAGTGCAGGTCGGCGCCCCTGCATCGCGGATATGCGGTCGGGAGGCGCTGTGAGCGGCGGCCGCTAGCGTTCTCGGCAACACCCCACCCCACATATCGCTCCAGCCGGTTCGGTCCCACCTCAGGGATTCCTCGCCGCACCCCACCCGGTGTGCCACGCCCACCCGCTACGGCCGGTCGGCACGCCCACCGCGCGGTAACCCCTGACGGTCGCACCCACCACCCGCGCCACCGCATCCCTTCTGTCTCTGACCTGACCCATGTACCCGGTGGGCCGGTCACCCCTGCGCGCCTATGCGCGCGCCCACCCGAAGGAGGAACCCCGCCTTGGCCGACACCATCAACGGCACTGCGCTGACCCGTCACGGCAGCCGCGTGCCCACCCTCCCGCCCAGGCCGGCCCCCGCCAGGGCCACCACGGCTCCCACGCCGAGGCCAGCCCCCGCCCGGGCCGCCACTGCCGCCCCGCGACCCACGGTCACGCCGGCGCCGACCATCGCCACGATGATCGTGTGCCTGCCCGACGAGTTGCCCGCCGCGGCGCTCACCGCGCATCACCGCGACAAGCACTTCGGTGTCACCGGCACCCTCACGCCCCTGTTCTGGGCTGTTCCGCAGCTGCGACTGTGGCAGCGCCAGCAGATGATCGGCCTGCGCAAGGGCCGCCCCGCCTCGTGCGCGGGCGGACCGGTGCGGATGCTCGACCTTCAGGGCATGCGCCACGCCGCGGCAGTGGGAGCTGGGATCCGCTACCAGATCTGGCAGCAGGTCGTGCACGGCACCCGCCCGGCCACCCCCTGGCCGGTGTTCGAAACCCGCCACCTCACCGACCCCGACAGGTACCCCTTCGACACCGCGACCGCGGACTTCCACGCCCAGCCCCGCGTCAACGCAATGCGGATGCACGCAGCTGCCACCCCCAGCCCTGGGCAGCCCGGCGTGGGTGAGTTGGAGATGTACCAGGCGGGCCAGATGGCCTATCAGCACTACACCGCCACCAGCGCCGTCGCCGGTGACGCCATGCTCACCGCCGACGGCCGCAAACTCGCCCCCGCCAGTGACGCCCTCACCCATCGGGTGACCTACCTCGAGGAGGCGCTGCGCCACCTCGACACCCTCGAGCCAGGCCAGCGACTGCTCGCGGTCACCCTGTAGCCCCACCCCACAGGTGCCGGCCGGACGGCGCGCCGTGATCCCTGCACAGGAGGGACCTCAGGCGGGCCGCCCGGCCGGTCCGCGTGCAGAGCCAGACGAGCCGGATCGGCGACAGCACAGGGCTGCCATGCGTCGTCGACATAGGGACGCCCCCGAGCCGGTACCAGCGCCTTGCGCCGGTTCGGCTGGTGCTGTGTCGCCTGCCCACCCCCCTCGGCGACCGGCAGGCAGGTGTCGGGCGACCACCACGCCGGGTGCCCCGGGCATGGGGCGCCGATCCCTGCTCGGCCCGTCACAGGCCGCCCTGTTCCTCTTCCTCCCCTTTCCAATTGATGTCCACCCGTGCCGCCCGTTCCCGTCGCCGTCTGCGGCCGCTGGCAGTGCCACCTGCCTGTCCCGAGATTCGGTCCACGCACTTGATCACTGCCGCCATCGAAGCGTGGATCAGTGCGCGGACCCCAACTCCCGCACCCACTCCGACCCGAAAGGACAACGCGCATGACCGACACTCCGCAAGCGACCGCTCCGGCGCCCAGCACGATCAGGGTGCTGGCCGCGCTCGCCGAACTCGGTGAGGCCACCACCGCCGCCGTCGCGGAGCACGCCGGGATCGGCTACTCCACGACCACTCCGAAACTGCGCGCGTGGGAAGAGTCCGGCCAGGCGGAACGGTTCCGCACCGGCGGCGGCCGCACGTTGTGGCGGCTGACCGACGCCGGCCGCACCGCCACCGCCGCCACATCCCCATCCCGCCCGGACGGCGGCCAACCCGTGCCGGCGCTGGCCACCCCCGATCCGTCCACCGAGCCGCACGCCGTGGAAGAGCAGCCCCAAGACGGCGACGGCTCCTCAGTCGAACCCGACGACCCGCCGGCCGCCGAGGGCGACGACGAGCCGGCAGAGTCGGACCCCGGCGTTGACGTACCGGCGGCCCCGCAGGCCCCGACCACGACCACGTCCGCCGACACCGATCGTGCGGTGGAAGCGCCGGCAGAGCCGAGGCCCGAGGACGAGCGGCACGGTTCCGAAGCCGTGGACACGCCGCAGGACGAGGCCCGCCCTGGGAAGGCCCGCCGTGCGGGCGGGTCGCTGCGCGGGGCGGTGCTGGACATCCTCGAGGCCCACCCCGACCGGGAGTACAGGACCGGTGAGCTCGCGAAGCTCGTCGACGCTGGCAACGAAGGGACCGGCGCGGCCAAGGCCAGCCCGGGTGCGGTCGCCAACGCGGTCACCAAGCTCGTCGCGGACGGCAAGGCGGTGCAGACCGTCGATCGGCCGGCCACCTTTCAACTCGCCCCCGCCACCGGCGGCCAGTAGCCACCACCTGTCAGAGCCCGAGGGCGGGCGTCGTAGTTTGCGGCCTCACGCCCGCCCCCGGTGCTCCTTCGTACAAAGGAGCAGACAGAAGTGTCTCCCATCCTGCAAGCGATCGTCACCACTGTCGGCGGGATCCTCGCCGGCCTCGCCCTCGCCGGAGCCCTGCTCTGGCGCCAACAGCAGGCCCTCGAAGCGGCCCGCTACGACGCCACCCACGACGAGATCACCGGCCTGCCCAACCGGCGGCTGCTGCTCACCCGCCTGCGCGGCGCCCTTGCCGACGGCGCGCCGTGTGGGCTGGTGCTGCTCGACCTCGACGGGTTCAAGACTGTCAACGACACCTTCGGCCACGACACCGGCAACGTCCTGCTCGCCCAGGTGGGGCGGCTCCTCGCTGGCCTCGACGCCCCCGTGCAGCTCGCCGCCCGCCTCTCCGGCGACGAGTTCGCGCTGCTCGTCCGAGGTGACCGGGACGATGTGGCCACCGCTGCCCGCGCCGCCTGCCACGCCATCGGCGGCGCCCCCGTCCGCCTCGACACCGGCGAGGTCAGCGTCCGCGCCTCCGTCGGCTACAGCATCGCCCGGCTCGGCATGAGCCCCCGGCAGGTCCTCGCCGACGCCGACCAGGCCATGTACCACGCCAAACGCGACGGCAGCGGGGTGCAGGGCCACGACCCGTTCGCCACACCGCCCAACGGCGGACGTAGCCGCGACCGCCACCACCACTGACGAACCCACCAACCCAGCACCGACATGCGAAGGACCCCGCAGCCACCGGCTGCGGGGTCCTTCGCGTTGGCGCGCCTGCTCTCTTGAGGAGATGACGTGTTGTCCTTCACCGCCGTCCATGCCCTGTCCGAGTGCCTCCTGGCCGCTCACGCCGAAGCCGACCTCACCGGATGGGGTAACCCGTCGACACTGCTGCTCATCCACGACCAGCCCCTCGACGCGGTCAGCCCCACCTACCGGCGCACGATGCGCAGCGTCGAGTTCCCGCTGCACCCCGACGACCGCCACATCGACCCGGCTACCCTGCCCGACCTGCTGCACCGCCTCGCCGCCGACCTCGACCAATCCGGCGGCGCGGCCGTCGGGTATCGGGCAACGCTCGACGCGATCGTCACGCTGATCCGCCGCACCACGCCCGACGCCCGCCTCCACGCGTGGGCCGCCCTCTACACCGACTCCGGTGGGGACACCTCGCTGGTCCGCCGCGTCGACGCCGTCGACACCGACGGCCGCCTTTACCAGGTCACCCAGGCCCGCGGCGAGGGCCAGCCGCTGCTGGCCACCACCGATCACCCTGAGCCCGACAGCGCCCCCGCGACGTGGCAAGGACTGGCCGCGCTCCTCGCCGCGACCCTCCGCCGAACCGCCACAAGCCTGCCCGGGAGCCCGGCCGCCGGTGCCGCGTCGTGGCCTGCGGGCAAGGAGGAGCCGATCTTCATCAGCTGGGGGCCTGATGGGGTGTCGCTGCGGTGCCGGGTCTGCGGGGCCGTCGACGAGTTCGTCCAGGACGAGGTCCCGTCGATGGCCGGCTACGGCGAGGACACCTACGCCCGCTGCACCCGCTGCGGATCGGTGGAGACCAGCGACCCGATCTTCGGCTGGCGAGCCAAACCCGCAACCTGGCCCGGCCAGCCCGAGGGAAGCGCGCGGTGAGCGGCCAGCATGGCGGCATTCGAGGGCCGGCGTCGTCACCGTGTGGGACATGCCCCTACCGCCGCGATGTCCCCTCCGGCGTCTGGGATGCCTCCGAGTACGCCAAACTACCGGCGTATGACGCGCCCACGGCCCTGCAGCCGCCCGGGTTGTTCCTCTGCCACCAGGCAAACGGGCGGGTGTGTGCGGGCTGGGCCGGCTGTCACGACACCCACCACCTCCTCGCCCTGCGACTGGCCGCGCTGAAGGACATGAGCCCGGACGAGGTCGCGGCGACCCGTGACTACGTCTGCCCCGTGCCCCTGTTCGGCTCCGGTCGGGAAGCGGCCGAGCACGGCATGGCGCGCATCACGGACCCGGACGCGCGGGCCCGCCGGGCGATGGACCGCCTGCGCCCGAAGATCACCGCACGAGGCCTCGACGCGGCCGTCAGGGCGCTTCCGGTTCCGCCGTCACCGGTCGACGGGGACTGCCTCACCTGGTCCCCCGCCACCGCCGGGCGGCTGCGGCAACAGGGGTATCCGGCTCAGGTGATCGACGTGGCCGGCTGGACCAACCGGCAGGCCAACCTCATCGGCTTCGTGCACCGCACGGTCCTCGTCGCCGACCCCGACGCAGAGCCGGCCAGCGGCCTTGTGGTGGACGTGACCGCCCGGCAGTTCGACCCGACCCTGCCCGCCCGCTGGCTCACCGCCTGGCCGGACTACCTGACCACCCTGGCCGACGCCACCGACGTGGAATGCGTGACCCGCTGGCCCGAGCCACAAACCTGACCAACCCCCGATCCAGCAGCACCTACCCGCACGTTCCGAAGGCCACGCGGCCCTGAACATCCGTGTGGCCTTCGCCGTGCTCGCCACGCCACCCAGCCCCATGCCCCAGGCCCCGCTGTCGAAAAGAGGTTCCTTGTGAGCACCCGCTGCTACATCGGCACAACCGACCCGCACCGGCCGCACCTGGTCCACGCCCGGTTCGTGCTCTTCGACGGTCACCCGGCCGCCGTCATTCCCGCGCTCGCCGGGATCTGGACCGGCCACGCCCGCCACGACACCCGGGCGCTGATCGCCGCTGTCGTCGCCCACGACTGGGCGTACCTCGACCCCACCATCACCGCCGCCCCCACATGCGGATTCGCCGGGCAACACCCGGTTCCCGGCGTCGGCATGACCCTGGCCAGCACCAGCTCGGACGGCACGGTCGAGGCGCCCGAACCGGTCACCGTGTTCCCGCTGTCCCAGGCCGCGCACCTCGACGGGCTGTGGATCTACCTCATCGACCCCACCGCCGCGCGCGTCACCGTGCACACCGACGACGGTGAACCCGTCGCCCACTACCACCTCGACACCCACGGTCCGACCGCGGAACGGGCGGTGCTCCGATGAGCGCGCGGGCGCTCGGCGGAGTCGCCGCCGCGGTGGTGGCCCTGCTGGTCCTATGCGCCGGCGCGGCAGGCGCCCTGGTCACCGGTGGGGGCAGCACCGCCGCCGGCTGCTACCGCAGCGTCGGCCCCGACGGGTCACCACAACTGCCGCCGATCAGCCCGACACCACCGGCCGGCGGATACACCGGCAGCCAGGGGTGGAGCAGCGAGCAGACAGCCAACGCGGCCATCATCGTCACCGTCGGCGCGCAGCGGCAGGTCCCGCCGCGCGGCTGGGTCATCGCCCTCGCCACGGCGATGCAGGAGTCGTCGCTGGTCAACCTGCCTGGCGGGGACCGTGACTCGATCGGGCTGTTCCAGCAACGCCCCTCCCAAGGCTGGGGCACCCCCGCACAGCTGCAGGGCCCGCGTGACGCCGCCGGCAGGTTCTACGACGCGCTCCTCGCGGTCGACGGGTGGCAGGCCATGCCGCTGACCGACGCCGCTCAGGCCGTGCAACGCTCCGCCTTTCCCGGCGCCTACGCCAGGTGGGAAGACGACGCCATCGCCCTAGTCCGGATCCTGGCCGGCGGTGCCGGGACCGGGCCGTTCGCCGGGGATCTGGAACAGGCGATGAGCAACCCGCTGTGCCTCATCGACGGTGGAGACGGCCAGTTCGGCGGCGGGACGGTACCGCTACCGCCAGGGTTCAGCCTGCCGCCGGGCACCCCGCTGCCGGTCGTCACCGCGATCGGTTGGGCCCTCGCCCAGCTCGGCAGCCCCTACACCTTCGGCGGGGACTGCACCGCCCCGCACTCCGGCATCCCCTTACGCCAATGCGACTGCTCATCACTGCTGCAGCAGGCCTACCGCGCCGCCGGCATCCCCATCCCCCGCACCACCAGCGAACAGATCCACGCTGGCGCACCGGTCGCCGACATGGACCAGCTGCGGCCCGGGGACCTGCTGTTCATCCCCGGTAGCCGCGGCACTGCCAGCCGGCCCGGCCACGTCGGCATGCACCTTGGACAAGGACTGCTCGTGCAGGCCCCCCACACCGGCGACGTCGTCAAGATCAGCCGACTGTCGGCCTGGCGCGGCCAACTCGCCGCCGTCCGCCGCATCGTCAACTAGGTCCCGTCTGGAGTTGTGATCACGGTGGTGTGGGGACCGGCCGGTCGGCCGCTCCATGCTGGGAGAACGGTGGCGTGACGCGCCGGGAGCTGAGTGACGACGGGTGGGCGTTGGTTGAACCGTTCCTGCCGATCGGGGCCTACGGTCCCTATCCGCAGCGGTTGCGGACCAGTTCGAGGGCGTGATCTGGCGGTTTCGTACCGGCAGCCAATGGCGGGAGATGCCCACGGAGTTCGGGGCCTGGCAGACGGTCTACGCCCGGTTCACCCAGTGGCGCGACGCTGGGGTGTTCGCCGCCTTGATGGAGGGGATGATCGCTGAGGCCGCCCGGCGTGACCAGGCCGACCTGTCGCTGGTCAGCGTGGACTCCACGGTGGCGCGGGCGCATCACGATGCGGCCGGGATGGTCGTTGACCCGGCGGTGCTGGCGGCCCTGGAGCAGGCCGCGGGGGCGAAAAGGGGGATCCGGGATGCGGGCAAACCGCCCCAGTGACCGTCGAGGACCAGGCCCGGGCGGCGGTACGGGCCGAGCGTCGCCGGCTGCTACGGCGCCATCGTGCCCGGCTGGCGGCGGCCGGGTTGGGGCGCTCGCGTGGTGGATTGACCAGCAAGGTGCACCTGGCCGCCGACCGTCGCCGTCGGCCCCTGGCCTTCGTCCTCACCCCGGGGCAGGCCGCCGACAGTCCCCGGTTCGAGGCGGTGTTGGAACGGGTGCGGGTGCGCCGACCGGTGGGGCGGCCACGGACCCGGCCGGAGGCGGTGGCTGCGGCCAAGGTCGACCGGTTCGTCGCGGCCCAGCCTCGCCTCCGGTTGCACTACGCCGCCCGCTACAGCCCGCAGGACAACCCGGTCGAGCGGCTCTGGGCCGCGCTGGTCGCATATCTGGCCAACACCGCCGTCGACTGGCACGACCGCATTCACCAGGCACGGGTGTTCTTCCGACGACGGACCCCGACCGACAACCTGGCCACCGCAGCCCCATGGAGCTCACCCTGGCTGCCACCCAGTTACATGCAGAACTTCAGGCAGACTGCTTAGCCCGGGCGGCGTCCCCATGCCGAGATCAGCGGCGCGAGGGTGAGGTCGAGCTCGCCGGCATCGACGGCGGCCAGGTGCGCGTCGATCTCGACGTCGTTGGCCAGCCCTGCGGCGAGCAACTCGGCGCGGACCATGCGCACCGTCGCGGTCTCCAGCCGGTCGCAGCCTACCCCGCCGACCGGGAAGCAGCCGGCCGCCGTGACATCGACCAGGCCCGCCGCACGCAACGCCCGCGGCAGCGTACGGCCGTAGCGCAGATCGGCGCCGCGGCGGGTCATCAACTCCCGGACGGCGCGCCGCAGCCGGTTGGCGCGCCGCTGCGCCGGGCCAACCTCATCGAGGCAGGCCAGCGGCTGCAGCTCGGTGTCGGCATCCTCTACCAATAGCCAACCGCCGGGCCGCAGCGCCGCCACCATCGTCGCCAACGCCCGGGCACGGTCGGGCACGTGAACGAGCACGAGCCGCGCGTGTACCAGGTCAAACGTGCCTGGCTGCGGCGGCGGGTCCCCGACGATGTCGTGCCGGAGCACCTCGTACCCGCCGTGCGGGTCCAACCAGGCCGGATTGATGTCCGTGGCCAGCACGTAACCGGTTGGTCCGACGGCCGTGGCGAGTGCCTCGGGAATGCTGGGGCCTCCGGCACCAACTTCCCAGCAGCGCCAGCCCGCCCTCACTCCGAGCCGGTCGAAGTGCCCACGCGTGACACCGTCGAACAGCTCGGCCAGCCAGGTGAACCGCTCGCCCGCCTCCACCCGGGCGTTGTCGAGCAGGTAGCGGTGATCCGGGGAAGACTCGGGGGCGTCCGGCGATGGGGGCCTGGACCGCGCGCCAGCAGTATTCACCGGCCCGCCCGCGGTCGTGTCCGGCTCGGGCCCGGGGTCGACGACGGGCTGCGATGAACTCATGCCCACATCCTCACGCCCTACCGCGTGCTGTGTCAGCGCGACACGGGATGAAACCAGACACAGCCTGGCTCCAGCCAACCAGGCCGACCCCTCACCCTCGACACGATCGCCCGCTCATCCGGGACCTCGGTGTCCCGACGCTCCCCGGCCGCCTGGCCGCGTTGCGCCAACTCGTACTCCAGGTCCCGCCGCCGATCGTCGCTTAGGTCCTATTTGTAGTTGGTTCAGGTGGTGGGTTGAAGGCTGCGGAGCCAGATCAGCGCCCCGCGTAGCTGGAGCCCTGCCATATAGCTGTCGGGCGTCTTGTCATAGCGGGTGGCCAGGCCCCGCCACGCCTTGATCTTGTTGATGCACCGCTCCACCGTGTTGCGGCGGCGCCGCGTCGACGTAGCCCAGAGCAGTCGTCCAGAAGGCCGCCAGGGCCGGTGGGTCCGCGCTGTCGAAGGTCATGGTCCACATGTCGGCCATCTGGCCAGCCTTCACCAACCACCTGGGCTGGGCAACCCGCGCGCTGCCAGCCCCTTGTCCGACCGTCTTCGGTCCCGCTCCTACGCAGCACGGAGGTTCCCCGTGACCTGTTCCACCCCCATTCGCGCCATCAGACGCATCGTCACCGTCACCTGGGACAACGCAGCCCGCCTGGCGATGCGCCTCCGCGCCGGCGACCGTAACCGCCGCACCCGCCACACCATGCCGCCGGACACCGCCTGGCAGCAGGTCCTCGACGCGCTGCACGCCGCAAGCGCCACCACCGGCCGGTCCGCGGCGCAGTGGTGGGCGCAAGACACCCTCGGCGGCCGGTCCCGCGATGACGTCACTGGTGCCGCCCGGCGGATCCTCGCCGGCCTCGACGACGGCGACCCGGAAATCCTCGACGGGCTACCCGCAGCGGACCGCTACCTCCCAGCACACGACGAGGGCCGGTACGCCGAGGCCGCCCCGGACGGCGCGCCCAGATGGGCCGAGCTGACCGCCGCCCGCTGCGACCAGACGCGGTGGGCGTCGTGTGACGGCTTCGACGACGCGGTCACCGTGGAGGTTGCGCGACACTGCCGGATCGTCCTGAGCCCGACCGGGGACGACCGCGACCTGAGCCACCTGCAGCCAGACGAGCTGCGCATCGGCGCGCCCGGGGTGTTCGCCGGGGACTGGACGTGGACGCCGAACGCCGACGGGGAGATGCGCATCCCGGTCGGGTTCGTCGGCACGCTCGTGGACACGTGGAACGGGTGGGCCGTGTTCACCTGCAGCCGGGACGTGGCGGAGGCGATCGTCGCCGAGCAGCGGGCCGCCCGCGACCGCTACCGGCAGCATCTCGCCGCTCACGGCGTCACCGAGGAGCGGCGCAACCGCCTACTAGACGAGTCCCTCGCGCGGATGCGCTTCGACGGCGACGTCATCGACGTCGACGAGACCGTCATCCACGGCGACCCGGAAGCGGTGCACCGCATCGCCCCCGACGCCGAGGGCCGATACACCGTCATGGGCCGCGCCTGGACCTGGACCGCCGTGCACCCCTACGACTGCGACCGCATCGCCGGTGACATTCCCGCCCCGGCCGGCCAGCCGACGCCCGACGCCCGACCTTGACCCTCCCCTACGACCTCCCTGACCCCTTGGAAGGACCACGACCATGCTCGATGACTGTGACGACGAGTTCGGCGAGTACGGCCACGAGGAGATCCTGCAAGCCCTGACCCGGCACCTGCTCACCAGCGCCGACCTCGACCAGCTCTGCGACGACGCCGACCTGCCCCAGCTCACCCACGACGACGGCGCCCCGGTGACCATCACCTCGGCCCGCGTCTACCGCGACGCCGGGGTGCTGACCCTCGACCGGGGTGTGTGGCTGGAACTGTCCGACGGCAGCGTGTTCGGCCTGACCGTGCACATCTCCCGCCGCCCGCGCAGCGAGGTCACCCTCCGCCGCCGCTAAGGCTCACTTGCGCCAGTCCGGCTCGACTTGATCGATCCCGGGTTCGGTGCGTTCGTTGTCGTCGCCCACCCGCCCGGTGGCGGCGACACCGCTAACCCGCAGCCCTTCGGGCTGTGTCTTGAGCACGTCACGGACGTTGCTGGCCGCCCCTGCCACGGGGTGGGCCCGCCACTGCCCGTCTCCGCCGCGCGGACAACCAACGCCCGCGCACCCGGAGACGGGTGCGCGGGCCCGACCCCTACGACAGGAGGCCCGCATGGACCCTGCAACCCCATCCACCACCAGCCAGGCCGTGCCCGACTCCGGCGACGGACGCCGGCCCGGCTACCTCTACCGGCAGGTCGCCGTCTACCTCGCCAGCCAACCCGACCAGTGGTTGAAGGTTGGCCAGGTCACCACCGCGATCGCCGCCCGCTCCACCGGGGCGGTGTTCGAAGCCTTGAAGAAGATGGCCGGCGCCGGCTACGCCACGCACTACACCGGCCCGCACCGCTTCCAGGTCACGAAGGCGGGCATTGACGCCGCCGGCGCTATGCCACCACCCGCCCCGCGCACCCCCGGCAGCGGCCGCGGGTCGGGGCGCCGGCAGCCGGTGCCCCGGCCAAACGGTGACCTGTACTTCCCGCGCAAGCTCGCCGGCGCCACGGACGTGGACGTGCTGCGCCGGCTGCGCGACAAGCGCATCCCCGTCCTGCTGTACGGGCCGCCCGGCACCGGCAAGACCGCCCTCGTCGAGGCCGCCTTTCCCGACCTACTCACTGTGGCCGGGACCGGCGACACCGTCGTGGAGGACTTCCTCGGCAACTTCATCCCGCTGCCCGACGGCGGCTACGAGTTCGTCTACGGCCCCCTCGTGACCGCGATGCGGGAAGGGCGGGCGCTGCTCATCGACGACGCCACCCTCATCCCGCCGAAAGTCCTCGCCGTGCTGTACCCGGCGATGGACGGCCGGCGGGTCATCACCATCCCCGGCTACCGCAACGAACGCGTCGAGGCCGTCGACGGGTTCTACGTCATCGCCGGCCACAACCCCGGCGTACACGGCGCCATCCTCACCGAGGCCCTCGCGTCCCGGTTCGACGTGCACATCGAGGTCACCACCGACTGGGACCTCGCCCGCCACCTCGGCGTCCCCTCCCCCGCCGTGCAAGCGGCCATCGCGCTCAACACCGACCTGGCGGCGGGGCGGGTGTCGTGGGCGCCGCAGCTCCGGGAGCTGCTCGGCTTCGCCCGCGTCCGCAGAACCCTCGGCCTGCCCGCGGCGGTGGCCAACCTCGCCGGCCGCGCCCCCGAGGACGACCGGTCGGCGGTCACCGCCGCCCTGCAACAGCACTTCGGCGGGGACGTGACCGCACTGACCCTCGGCAAGCAACGCTGACAGGAGCCCCCTCATGCCTCATCCCTCCACCCATCGACAGCCCGGCCACACCACTCCGGCCGGCGGTGATCCGGACTGGCAGGACTGGAGCGACGCCTGGACCCGGCACATCCCGGTCCTGACCGGCCGCACCGACCTGACCGTCACGGTCGCGCCCGGCGCGGGCGGCGGCACCCCCGCCTGCTTCTACCCCGACCAGCGCCGGATCGAAGTCGACGCCACTCACATCGGCGCCCCCGACACCGCCAACCCGAAGCGGGCCGGCCACAAGCGGCTCGTGCCCACCGCCTACGGGCTGCTCGTCCACGAGGCCGCGCACGCCGCCCACAGCCAGTGGCGCACCCCGCCCGGCACCCCACCCGTCGTCGCCGCCGTCGCCGAGGTCCTCGAGGAATCCCGCATCGAGTACCGACAGCGCAGCCGCCGGCGCGGTGACCGCAGGTGGCTGCGGCACACCGTTACCACCCTGATCAGCGCCGGTGACGCCCCCGTCGACGACCCATGGCACGCCGCGCACCTCGCCGGGCTCCTCCTCGCCCGCGTCGACGCCCGCATCATCACCGCCAAGGACATCCGCGGCGTCCGCGCCGCCGTCACCGCGATCCTCGGCCGCAAGCGGCTCCTGCAGCTGCGAGACGTGTGGCGGCAGGCTCACGCCACCGACGACTCCGACGCCGACAGCATGGTCAACCTGGCGTGGCGGTGGTGCCGAATCCTCGGCATCGACCCCCGCCTGCAGCCGCAGACACCGGTACCGGATCCGGGAGTGTTCGCCGGCCGGCTCGCCCCCGCCCTGACCGACTACCTCGCCCACGCCGCCGGGCTCACCCCCGCCGAGTACCGGGCACAGCAGCTCAACGCCCGGTTCTCCGCCCCCGCGACCTGCAGCCGACGCGAGCCCACCGACGCCGAACGCGCCGCCGCCCGCCACCTCGCCGCCCGGCTGCGCCGCGCCCGCACCCACCAACCCGAACCCGACACCCGGCCCAGCCTCATCCCACCCGGCAGGCTACGCACCCGCCACGCCATCACCGCCCAGGCGCAGCGCACCGCCGGCACCATCCCCACCGCCACACCCTGGCAGCAGCGAGCCACGCTGCCGCCGCCGAAGCCGACCCTGCACCTGGGCGTCATCGTCGACGTGTCGTACTCGATGCACCCCTACGCCGGACCCATGTCGTCGGCCGGGTGGATCCTCGCCCACGCCGCCCGCAGCAACGACGCCGTCACCGCCACCATCGCCTTCGGCAGCGACGTCACCCTGCTCATCGGCCCACGGCAACGCCCCACCCACGTGCAGGACATGAACACCTTCGGCGGCAGCAGCACCTTCATCGACGCCGTCAAACTCGCCGACGAGCTGCTGCACCTGCGTCAACCCGGCAGGCTGCGGATGCTCGCGGTCGTCTCCGACGGCGACCTCGACGACATCCCGGCGGCGCAGCGGCTCGTCAGCACCCTGCACCGCGCCGGATGCGCCGTGTTGTGGCTACGCCCCGCCGACCTGGACGGGCACACCTTCACCAACACCACCACCGTCCTGGTCGCCGACCCGGTGCAGGCCACCGACCACATCGCCGACGCCGCCGTCACCGCCCTCGAGCAGGCCTGACAACCGCCAGCTGACCGGCCCTGGACAGACGGCCCCCGGCGACGCCAGACGCCGCAGAACGGCCCCGCGTGCCTCGTCGACCGACACCGATCGGTTCTTCCCCCGCACCGCCTCCAGCCGCTTGCCCGGCTACCCGCGCGACCGCGCACCCCGGGCACGGCCGCACCGCCGTGCCCGGACTTTCCATCCCCACATCTGGGAGACGTCGTGAGCGACAAGCACCGCCTACCGGTCACCTCACCGGCTGACCTGATCGTCGCCGTGCCCTACCTGCTCGGCTTCCACCTTTTCCGAACCACGAAGCTTGTCGATGTGTCAGAGATCTCGGATGACCGGGATGCCGAGCAAGGTCGAGCCGCTGTTAATGGCCCGGCGATCGAGGTTGACCAGCTTCTTTTCGGCCTCGGCGAGGCTGACCTGCAGGCCCTGGACCTCGCCGTGCCAGCCGTTGCGTTGGGCTTCGGCGATGCGGTCGGCGAGATTGCGGATGATTTCGATGAGGCGGGGGCGCTGGTTGTGGTCGACGCGCAGGACCGGGCAGCGGATGCAGGAGTGTTCGTGGCGGCAGGGTGACCCGTAGGGCCGTGCGCAGGTCCCGAGTTCGACCTTACGCAGCTCGAAATGCTGCTGGAACTCTCGCCACTCTTCGTCCGTGGGCTCGCGGTATTCGGCGGCGGGGCGGATCGCCCGGCGTTGGTCGAGGAAGGCCCGGTAGGTGTTGATCAGATCCTCTTGGAAGATCACCAGGTAGTGCTGGGTGGTGTTGATGTTGCGGTGGCCGAGGATCTTCGCCGCGATGTGGACGGGCAGGCCGTTGCTGACGGCTTCGGTGGTGAAGATCCGGCGGAAGTCGTGCGGCGTGTAGCGCAGCGGCCGCCCGGCCAGATCGCGCAGGTCGGTGCGCTTGAGAGTGTCGTTGAGCAGCTCGCGGACGGTGTGCATGGACAGCACTTGCTGGCAGGTGCCCCAGCGGCGCTGGAACAGGTGCGGCAGCGGGGGTCCGGTGACCGCTTCGTAGTGGTCGTAGCGGGCAACCAGGGGGACGCTGCCGCCGTGGCGGCGACGCAACCGGCTGATGATGCAGGCCAGGACACTCGCCAGTTCCGGGCTGACCAGCAGCAGCCGTTCCTCGTTGGTCTTCGACGGGACGATCTGCAGCAACGGGACGGGCTCACCGGTGCTGGGCAACTGGTAAGAGATCAGCGCGAGGTGGGTCAGTTCCAACAGTTCCTCGACCCGGACCCCGCTGTGACGCAGGGTCTCGATGACCGCCCAGGCCCAGAACGCAGAGTCCTCCTCCCGCGTCGCGTTGATCTTCTGCCCGGTGGCCAGGTTCAACGCCGTCACCTGGTCGGGGCCGCCTCTGGTGCGCGGGTCGGACCTGGTGCGCCGGTAGGTGACCCCGTTGTGGACGAACTCGGTCTCCATCCCGGCTCCGCTGGCCGCAGTGAGCAGGCCCTCGGTGAAGACGCGGTGGGTGTCGGCGGCGTTGACGAGATCCAGCAGCAGCGGCATGCGTTCGCGGACCCTCTGGTGCATCTCGGCGAGGTTCTTCTGCTTCTTGCGGCTGGTGCCGTCGGTATCGCCCCGGCGCACCGGGCAAGGCGCCGCCCAGGCCGCCCAGAACGCGTCTTCGGTGGCCCACTCGGCGATGTCGAGGTAGAGGGTGCGCACCTGCCCCATCACGTCGAACCGGCTCTGCCGTTCCCGCACCCGCCCGTCGGTGCCGGTGATGGTGAGCAGGCCAAGCTTCCACGCCTCGGCGACCTCGGCGGGCAGGTGCAGCGTCTCCAGCCCGGGGTGCAGACGTTCGATCTCGGCCCAGAAGATCCCTGCCAGGGTCGCGGCTAGCTGCCGCAGCGTGCTGTAGTCGACCGCCGGGCGGCGTTCGTCGAGGTAGCGGATCAGCACGTGGCGGATCGTGGCCGACTGGATCGGATACCGGTCGACCAGCTCTGCGGTCGCCTGCGGCCCGCGGCGCAGATGCTGGCGCATGCTGCTGTCGGTGGGCAGGACCCCGATCTCGCGCAGCAGGTCCCAAGCCAGAACGGTGCCGGTCGGAACCGTCCGGGTGCGCCCGTTAAAGGATGCCCGGTAGTCGTCAACGTCGGCCGTGGTCAGCTGATCGACGTCACGACCGGTGCGGAAGACCATCTTGGCGATCGTGACCCGCGCGTCGTGATACTGATGATCGTTGACGCCCATCACGACGGCGGCCTGACGCAGCCGCGTGAACGTGTCCGCGCCCGTGGTGGCGATCATCTCCGCGATCAGGACAGCTGGCTTGTAGTGGCGGAAGAAGCCATAACCGGGCCGCAGCACCCGATTGAGGATCAGGCAGCGAAGCCCGGCAGTCACCTCGGCCCGCTTGTGCGCACGGGTTCCCGGTGCGTCGGCAACGAAAACGTCGATCCACCCGGTGTCGGCGTCACCGCCAGCGTTGTGCCATCGTTCCTGCCAGCCCGATCCTGGATGGCCGCCCAGCCAGTCCAGTACCACCGCGGCGCCACGCACCTGTTTGCGCTGCCCGGACACCGACGTCGGAAACGCAGGGTGGGTGGTCAGCAGCTGCAGCACTTGCTCGGCGGGCAGCAGATCAGCCGGCCCGGCCGCGCTGCAGCCCGGCACCGGCACTACGGCCGCCACGACCTGGCCGCCGGTCGATCGTGCCAGCGTCGCGGTCGTCAACGCAGGTCACCGCCGAACAGCACGCGCAGGTCGTCGGCGTCGTATCCGACGCGCGGCGCGGGCATCCGCGGCGCCGGCTGCTGGCGGGCAGAAAGGTGCTCCACAACCCGTTCGATCACGGCCTCGTCGTCTTCGACCAGGTAGATATCGGCGGTCGTGGACAGGTGCGCGTGGCCGAGGATGACCTGGACATCGCGCAGCGACAGCCGCTTGTCCCGGGCCATCCGCAGCGCGCATGTGTGCCGCAGGTCGTGCATCGTCCAGTTCGTGCCCAGCAGGTGGTTCGCCCGGCGCAGCACCGCCCGCAACGCGTCATAGGTCAACGGCTGGTGCGCCAGGCCCTGGCCGCGGTCGCGGCGGCGCAGCGTCTGCCAGACCACGTCCTGCCCGGTCAGGGTGACGGCTTCGGCGAGCCAGAGTCGCAGCCACACGAACGCGTCCGCGCTGGCCGGCAGCCACTGCTCCGCACCGCTGCCCTTGCGCCGGACCCGCACCAGCTGCTCACCCCAGTCCAAGTCGCAGCAACGGATGCCGAGTAGCTCCCCGGCCCGGGCGGCGTTGCTGACAGCCAGCGCCAGCAGCGCCCGGTCGCGGTTCGATCGCAACCCGGCGAACAGGTCCAGCCACTGCTCATCGCTCATCGCGCGGGGTCGGCGCTTGGGCAGCTTCGGGTTATAGCGGATGCGGCCCTCGGGCCGGTAAAGCTGCATCGGGTTGTGGTGCGCGTTGCGCCGACCACCCCGAGCCCGCGCCAACACCACCGGGTTAACCAGCGGACCCTCGCCGAGCTCGATCCAAAACACGTAGAAGCTGCGGATGATCGCGTTGCCGTGACGGATCGTGCGCGGCCCGAACCGGTCGTCCAGATACCGCTTGCCGCTGATCAGGTTCACCGTCCCCGCCGTTGCGGCCGACGCCACCCGAGGCGAATTGCGGTCCTTGACCGCCTGGCCCAGCCACAGCACCAGATCACGCACCTCCGCCGAGGTCGCCCTGTCCCACTCGACGCCCACCACGCGAAGCCACCGCCACCAGCGCAACAGCGCGTACGCATAGCTGCGCACGCTGCCCGGCCGGTTACCCCGCGCCACGAAGTCCCGCAAGAACACCCGGATCGGCTCGACAGGCACCCCGCCGTCGTCGACCACAAGCCACGGAACCACACCCTCGAAAGAGACGACATGACCCCACTTCGGCAACGCGATCGCCGCGATGTCACGTTCCACCCGACCGACCCTCCGAGTCCACTACCAACATCAAGTCGCACGAGTCATACCCGCACGCTCACCCCGCTGGCAGTGCTGAACACGGCGTGTCGCTCCCTAGTCCGGTCAATAGACCCCGCCGACAGCCTCGTCCTCGTCGGTCTCGCCGGCACCCGCGTCGCCGTCGCCAGCCGCACCGACCTACCCGACCCCGCCAATGCGGTCGACTGGGCCGACGAGCTGATGCCTCAACAGCTGCGCATGCTCCTCCACGCCGGCGTGACCACCACGATCGTCATCGGCTACGGCCCCGCCACCCGGATCACCCCCGTCGTCGACACCGTCACACCCCGGCTGCGTGATGCCGGCTTCGACGTGTTCGACGCGCTGCGGGTCACCGACCGCCGCTACTACTCCTACCTCTGCCAGGAACCCACCTGCTGCCCCATCGACGGGGTGCCCTTCGACCCCGACCGCAGCGACCTCACCCTGCACGCCATCGTCGCCGGTTGCAGCACCCTGCCCGACCGGCGGGCGCTCGTTGCCAGCATCGCCCTCATCGACGGTCCCGCCCGCACCGCCGTCACCCGCGCCACCTACAAGGCCCGGGCACGCCGCCGCGCCCTGACGGCCGAGGGTGGCCGGAACGCGCTGATCCGCGCGGGCGAAGACATCGTGCGGGCAACGTTCGCCCGCTACGCCGACGACCAGGTGCTCACCGACGACGAGCTGGCCTGGCTCACGGTGCTCCTACCGATCACCGCGACCCGCGACACCGCGTGGCGGGCCACCGACTCGCAGCCCTGGCATGTCGCGCTGTGGAGCGACATCACCCGCCGCGCCCAACCCGACCTCGCCGCCGCACCCGCCAGCCTGCTCGCCTTCGCCGCCTGGCGCAGCGGCGCCGGAGCGTTGGCCTCCGTCGCCGTCGACCGGGCCCTGCAGGCGAACCCCACCTACTCCCTCGCCCAGCTCATCGACCGGGTGCTACGCGAAGGGCTCCCGCCGTCCGTGCTCGACGGCTGGCCCGCCCAGGACTTCCCCACCGCGCCCTGAACCCGCTCGCCATCACCGGTCACGCCACCATCCCGGAAGGAAACCTGTGTCTGCCTATCTCGATGTCCTGCGACACCTCATCCGCAGGGAGGGTTATGCCCTCGACGCGGACGAGTTGGACCAGACCTGTGCGCAGCATCCCGACGCCGTGTGCGCGCTGTTCTCGGCCGGCTGCACCATCGCTGCCGCCGACGCGCAGATCGCCACGCTGACCAACGCGGCGGACCTGCTCTGCGACGTTCACTCCGACGGCGACATCAACACGGTCCTGTCCATGCGAGAGCACCTCGACCGCGTCGCCGACGCCCTCACCCGCGCCCTCGCCCAGCGAGACAAGGCCACCGCCCGCCTACGGCGGGAGTGCGACGCCCTCACCGACCTGGGCACCGGTCTGATCACCCGTCCCGGCGACAGCACCCCTCCCCTTGATCACCCCGACAGCGCATACCCGGCCACGCCGTGACCACAGCTGCATAGAGCCCACCGACACGCACCGGCGAGCCGGCCCTCTACCGGCACCGCCGGCAATTCCCGCGCCCCGCGCCTCATCCCGGCCGCGGGGCGCCTCCACATCCGTTGACTGAAACCAGAACAGGAGCACACCGCAGATGACCAACGCGGACAGCCCACCCCGCGAGCCGGCACTCGAAACCATCCTGCGCACCAGCTGGGAGACCTTCCACCCCGGCCAGCAGGCACCACTGGGCTGGCTCACCCACACCACCGCCCAGGTCCTGTCCCACCTGCGCCAGACCCACACCCAGCCCGACACCGCCCGGCACCCGGACGCGATCGACCGGTTCCACCGGCAACTGCGGGAAGCGCTCGCCGACGCCATCTGCACCGAGCAGGTCAGCACCGACGCCGCGAACAGCCTCCTGGAGGTCCTCGACCTGCCGCTGCTGCCCCGCCGCTGGCAGGTCCGCCTCACCCTGCCCCTGCTCATCGACATCACCGCCACCACCCGCGAGGACGCCTTCACCAACGCGGAAAACACCATCGAAGCCGCGCTCGCCGATCTACCCGCCCACATCGAGTGGGACGGGCAGGAAGGCTACGAAGCCCTCGGCGGTGACCTCGACGCCGACGAGCCACTCCGCCAGGACGGCGATGGCACCGCCCACGGCTGACACTCGGCCTCCTCCCGCGTACGCGCCGGCACTCGACTGGGCCTTGCACGAGCTGCGGCGCTATCAGGGTCTCGGCCGTGCGCGCTCTCGTCCTTCCCTTCGCGCGGCGTCCCGGTCCTGACCGGGACGCCGCCGCTGCTTTCTCCCTGGAGATAGTGATGCCGTATCGCATGTGGTGGCGCACGCAGGACGTGCTGCCCCTCGCCGAAACCACCATGGCCGCAGCCCGCCGCGGTGCCCGGCGGCGACGCCGCCCCGCCCTCCTCTTGACCAGCGGCCCCGATGGCCTCTCGCTGACCGGTTCACCCGGTCCCGCCGGCCACCCCACTGCTCCGAGGGCGCGGGCGGAGACCTGGGTGCGGCCCGCCACGGCGCCGCCCGCGCCGGAATTCCGGGTGGTGCTCCCGCTGCCCCGCTGCCGGATCGGCCGGCGCAGCCTATGGCGGCTGCTCCACAAGGCAAGACTTCGCCGGTTGCACTGGATCAGCATCACCGTCGACCCCTCCCGCGGCGGCCGGGTTCGCTACGAGGCGGCCGCCAGCCGAGGTGATGTTCTGCCGCCCGGGGCCACGTGGACGCCGATGGCCGTCACCTGCGACGTCGTCGGCGGCCGGGCGTTCCGCGCGCTGGTCGCCGACGGCCACACCAGCATCGACGACGGCGCGGTGCTTGCCCGGTTCCCCCGCTACGCGGCGCAACTCATGGCCACCCACCTCGACGGGCTGCGGCTCGGTGACATGCCCGGCGAGCACCCGATGCTGCGCTTCGACGCCGACACCGTTGTCGTCGAGTGGGAACACGACGAGTTCGCCTTCACCCGCCGCATCGAGTGCGACCGCATCAATCCGGACGCCAACGGCTGCTACGCCATCGGCGCCTACCAGTGGCCCTGGACACCGCTGCCCATCCCCGACAGCGGCACCCGCCGGGAGGATGCCGCCACCGGGCAGACGCACCCGCTGCCACCGGCCGCGGTGGCCCGATACGCCGATCTGATCCTGGCCGAAATCGACGACGACATCGCCGAGAGCGTCGTGCCGGCGGGTGTGCGCTCCTTCGCCGACCTGCACCGATACGTAGACGCCAATGACTACCTGATCGCCGCCGGCGTCCCCCACGACGCCACCCCCACCACAATCGAGGTCACCGTCGACGTGCAGAACGAGGTCACCGCCCGGCTGCGCACACCCGACCGGCCGTTCTGCACTTGCGACACCTGTGCCTTCCCCGCCCACGACCACGCCACGTACACCGGCCGCGACGGCGAGGACCTCGACGTTGCGGCACCGATGCGGTGCCACCACTGCGGCCAGCCCGCCCACTACGACGAACGGCTACAGGACTACCGACACGACGACCCCTCCACACCCGACTGCTTCCTCATCCGGAGAGACACCTGACCGGCGGCGCGGGACGCGGGCAGCTGCCCGATGTCACGGCGACGACTTGATCTATCCGGAAAGCCGAGCGTCACTCATCGCGGCCGCCACCCCGGCGTACCCGACAGCGGTCCCCCACACCGCTGGCCAGGGTGGCGGCCACCCGAGTCGCACCCGCACCGGAAAGGCAGCCACTGATGTCGCAGCCGCACCGCCGCGCCGTACCGCCCCATGTCACCGACGTCCTGCTGTGGCTCCTCGCCACCGACGTCGCCGCCCAGCACCCTCCCGACCCCGAGCAGCCCGGCCGCTGCGCCAACCTGCGCTGCCACCGGCAGGCGTACCCGTGCCCGCCGGCGCGCGACGCCCAGCGCGCCCGCCGGGCGGCGACCCAGCCCCCGCTGCTCGTCCGTGGCCGGGCGCGGGTCATCTCCCCGGCCGTCGCCGCGGCGGCACGGTTCGCCGGCTGGTTCCGGCCTACCCGGCCACAGCAGCGGGCGACGCCGGCACCCTCCAATCCTGATCCACACCGCCGCCAGGCACGGCCACCACCTTCGCCGATCCCGGCACAGGGGGCGCCGCAGCTGGCGGCGTCCCCTTCCCACCAGCAGGAAGAGACACGATGGAACCTGTGCCCGACAACGAGACAACGGACACCGCCAGCGGAGACCTCAGCGTCGGCGACCCCGTCCTCGGCAAGTCACGGCTGCTGTCGCGCCAATGCGACACCTGCGTCTTTGCCCCCGGCAACAAGATGCACCTCACTCCCGGCCGGCTCCGGGACTTCGCCGCCGAAGCCCGCCGCAGGGAATCGTTCATTGTCTGCCACTCCACGCTCCCCCACTACAAGCACCCCGACGCCAAGCCGGCGATCTGCCGCGGCTTCGCCGACCGCTACCAAACCCAAGCGCTGCAGCTCATTGAACGGCTCTTCGGCTTCGTCGAGGTCGATCCGCCACAGCCTGCCGACCCGCAGCCAGGGCCAAACGACACCCCCGGGACGTGACAAAGGCCCGCGACAGCCTCCGGCCCCGCCGCGCCGCCGAAAGGGACGCCACGGAAGCCGGACCGCACACCGAGAAGGAGCTGGCCCATCGTGGGCATCGAAGAGTTCATACGCCGCCGGGACGAGATCATCGACGAGGTCGGCTGGGCGGTCACCCTCGTCATGCCAGCCGCCGACGACTCCGAAGACGGCGAACCGATCGGCTACACCGTAGGCCTCACCGCCCACTTTACCGACCTGGTCTTGAGCGACCGGGTCGTCCGTGCAGGGACTTCGTAGGGCCCGTGCCGTTGCCCTTTACCGATGGGACCCGCCGACGTACGTGCCAAGATCCTCAGCCAGGTAAGGCTGCATTGTCGACACGCAACGCATCCTCTATGCCGATGACAGTGCGGTGCCGACCGTCAGAAGTTGAACGACCTCATGCGGGTATTAGGCCGATCTGATTGCCATTACCGGGGCATCGTCTGCGCGTCGCGGGGTCGGCGGCCGCCGCTGCGCGCGGGGTTTCGATCGGGATTCGTGGGCGCTACCGCAGTTGGTCGCGGCGGCGGGTCAGGTTGGCGATCTGGGCGCTGTTGCCCGCCAGGTTGATGGCTTTGTCGTAGGCCGCGCGCGACTGCTGACTTTGGCCCAGCCGGCGCAGCAGGTCGGCGCGGGTCGCGTGGTAGGCGTGATAGCCGGCCAGCTTGTCCTCAAGACGGTCGACGGCCGCCAGCGCCACCTCCGGTCCGTCGAGCTCGGCGACCGCGATGGCCCGGTTGAGGGCGACGATCGGCGAGGAGTCGAGGTGGACGAGTTGGTCGTAGAGGGCGACGACCTGCGACCAGTCGGTGTCGCGGATGTCGCGGGCGGAGGTGTGCACGGCGTTGATCGCGGCGAGGATCTGGTAGCGGCCCGGAGCCACCCCGGCAGCGGCGAGGCGCTCGCGCACGAGCCGGTGACCCTCGGCGATCAGCGCCTTGTCCCAGGCCCCACGGTCCTGCTCGTCGAGGGTGACCAGTTCGCCGCTGGCCGAAACCCGAGCGGTGCGGCGGGCCTCGGTGAGCAGCATCAGCGCCAGCAGCCCGGCCACCTCACCGTCCTCCGGCAGCAGAGCGCGGATCAGGCGGGTGAGCCGGATCGCCTCGGCGGTCAGGTCGTGACGTACGGGATCGGTGTCGGGGCCGGTCGCCAGGTAGCCCTCGTTGAAGACGAGATACAGCACGGCGAGCACGCCGGAGACGCGTGCCGGGAGATCCTCGGCGGCCGGCATCCGATAGGGGATCCGAGCCGCCTTGATCTTGGCCTTCGCGCGGGTGATCCGCTGCTCCAAGGTGGTCTCCCGCACCAGGAAGGCGCGGGCGATCTCGGGCACGGTCAGCCCGCCGACCATGCGCAGCGTCAGCGCCACGCGGGCTTCCATCGCCAGCGCCGGGTGACAGCAAGTGAAGATCAGCCGCAGCCGGTCGTCGTCGATGGCGCCGACAGGCTCGGGTGGGGTGTTGTCGTACACCATCTGAGCCTCCTTGTGCTTGTCGTCGCGCTTGTTCTCGCGCCGGATCCGGTCGATGGCCTTGCGAACGGCGGTGGTGGTCAGCCAGGCGCCGGGGTTGGGAGGCACGCCGTCGGCCGGCCACCGCTCCACGGCGGTCGCGAACGCCTCGGCCGCTGCCTCCTCGGCGATGTCGAGGTCACCGAAACGCCGGGTCAGCGAGGCGACCACCCGGGCCCACTCGTCGTGGTGGGCCCGGGTGACCGCCTCCTCGACGTCGCTCACTGGAACGGCCGCACCTCGATCTTCCGATCGCAGACCTTCGACGCCTCGGCGGCGAGCTTGAGCGCCACATCCAGATCGGGGACCTCCCACACCCAGACGCCGGCGAGGTACTCCTTCGACTCCACGAAAGGCCCGTCGCTGAACACCGCCTGCTCGCCCCGGTTGTCGATGACGGTGGCCGCGTCGGTGTCCGCGAGTCCGCCCGCGAAAACCCAGTAGCCCTCGGCGATCAGTCGTTCGTTGAACGCGCTGATGGCAGGCCGCCTGTCCGTGCTGCCGGGATTGCTCTTGTCATCGATCACGGAAACCAGGTACTGCATCTGAAGATCATCTCCTCTGGTGTCAAGACAGCGTGGTTCGGCGGTCAGGGACTTCAGGCCGTTGCATACCGCGGGCGCCCGGCCGGCCGGTAGACCTGGATCGTCACGCCCTTCGAGTCGACCCGCGACTCGACCAGGTCGAGCGCAAGATCCGGACCGGTCTCCGGGAACAGTCTCGCGCCCAGGCCGACGATCACCGGGATCACGATCAGAGTCATCTCATCGACCAGATCGTTGGCCAGCAGCCACCGGACCAGGGCGCCACTGCCGTGCACCTGCAGCTCACCCCCGGGCTTGGCCTTCAGCTCACCGATGGCCGCCACGAGGTCACCGCGGAGAACGGTCGTATCCTCCCAACGCGACGCGGTGAGCGTGGTCGAGGCAACGTACTTGGGGGCCTCGTTCAAGGCCACGCCGATGGGATGTGCGCGCATCTGGTCGATCGATCCCCAGGAGCCGGCGAACAACTCGTAGGTGCGCCGGCCGAACAGGAACGCCTCGGCCCGCTGGTAGGTCTGCGTGATGAACGTCCTGGTCCCGTCGTCGCCCTTCCCCAGGGCCCATCCGCCGCGCTCGAACCCATTCGGGTGGTCGTCCGTGGGGGCGCCGTTGTTCTGCATGACTCCATCAATGGAGATCTGGGTCATGGTCGTCAGCTTCATGATCGCGGTTCCTTTACCTCGGCGCCGCCCCCTTGTCGGCGGCCTCACCCCTGCTACGAACACCACCGCCCCGATCCGACACCCCCTCCCGGACTTCTTTGAAGAACTTTCCGGGACGCCTCTTCGGCAGCACGTCGGAGTCGAGCCTGTCGGCCCCCGAGGTTGCGCACCGCCGCTCGGCCTGACCGCCCGCATCCAGCGCTTCGGCGGCTACGCCACCGACGAGGTTGCCCTCGCGCCCGAGCCGTTCGACGCCCGCCACCACCGGTCAGGATCTTCGCGTCCGCGAGGCGGTCACCCGGGCCCACCACGAGGAGTGTGCCCGGGTGGTCGCCGCCCTGACCAGGCGCTTCGGTGACCTCGACATCGCCGAGGAAGCGGCCCGCGATCATCGCCCGAAATGCGGGCAACGCGGCGTCGACCGGCTCCCCAACGTGACCATCCCGCCGCATCGGCTCCCGCCGGGCAACTCCGCGAGCCAGTACCGCAGATCCGCACCCATGTGCCGGTACAGCGCACGGTAGTTGCGCCGGTCCACGCTCAACCTGCGGGTGGCATGGTGCTGGACGTCGGCGTACGCCCGCTCGGCGGCGCGTAGCTTCCGCTGCCAGGTGCGCTGCGGCCGACACGCGCCAGCGAGCCGTCCAAGATCAGGTGTGCGGATCTGCCGCGATCCGCTCGTCACATGACGTAGCGGAGGTCGGCGGCACTGGCATCCGGTCGTGCCGAATTGAGGATGTCTGGCTCGCGACTCAAGCGACTGGCAAGAGAGGTACGGCCCGTCCCCGGTAAGACGGGTAGGGACGGGCCGTAGCTGTGCGCAAGGGGTGGACAGGACGGCGGTGAGCCGATGATCAGATGGTGAAGCCGCCGTCGACGTTGACCGTCGCCCCTGTGATGTAACGCCCGTCCGGGCTGGCGAGGAACGCCACCGCGGCGGCCACGTCGGCTGGCTCCGCGTAGTGGCCGAGGGCGGTGAACCCGTTGATCGTGTCGGCATTAGGGCCGTCGGCTGGGTTCAGTTCGGTGTCCGTGGCCCCTGGATTTACCAGATTCACGGTGATCGCCCTGCCGCCGAGTTCGCGTCCGAGCGCCTTGGTCAGGCCGATCAGGGCGGTCTTGCTCATCGCGTACAGCGAGAAGCCCGGGAAGACTGCCCGCTCGGCCACGTTGCTGCCGATGTTGATGATCCGCCCACCGGCCGACATGTGGCGCACTGCGGCCTGCGAGGCGACGAACGGCGCCCGGACGTTGACCGCGACGGTCTGTTCGAACTCTTCCAGGCTCAATTGCTCCAGCGGTCCGAGCAGGAACGCGCCGGCGTTGTTGACCAGGATGTCCAACCGACCCAGCTCACCGGCGACCCGGTCAACCGCGGCGACCACCGCCGCCGGGTCGGAACTGTCCGCCTGCACGGCGATCGCCCGCCGTCCCGCGGCCTTGATCTGGTCCACCACGTCGTCGGCGCGTTGCTGATTCTGCTGGAACGTCAGCGCCACATCGGCGCCCTCCTTGGCCAGGCGCAACGCCACTGCAGCGCCAATGCCACGACCACCACCGGTAACCAGAGCTACCTTGCCGTCAAGTGCGTTGTTCATGACGGCAAGCCTGGTCGACAAAAGGCCAGCCGTCCGGCGGTGATCGGACGCCGCGTTCGGGGTCACCGGTACCAACGGCCCCACCTGCCCGGTGGCAACCACCCCCGACCGCACCGCCGACAACATCCTCTTCTGCCGCAAAGCGCGCGTGAGCCGGCCTAGTTAGAGCTGGCCGAACTGTCGGCGGAGTCGATCCCGTGCCCGGGCATCCGTCTGCTTGAGCGCCTCTGTCGATCCTGGCTGTTTCAGCCACTCCAGCGCGGTCGGCAGAGAGTGCCGCCAACTGATCCCGCAGGGCAGTTGGCGAGGCGGGCCGGCCGAGAAGTCGACCGCGGGCGTCTCCCAATCGCGACCCTCGCGGGCGGCGGTCAGGATCGCGAGGCTGAACCACGCGCCTCCGGCAGCGGGCGACACTGCAACGTCCCACTGCCCACGATCGCGCACGATCCTCACTTTTGCGTCGCCGCTGAAGACCAACAGCGCGTCGCCAAACGATTCGCGCCTACCGCCTTGACTTGCAGCCAAGCGAAAGCCGGCATCGTCGAGCCAGGCCAGGGTGGCGCGTACATCGTGGCTTGCGACTTCCTCGACGTACTCCCGGACCGGGTCCACGTACCGATTATGCCGCGACCGCGATCCCACCGCGCGTCCCATCACCAACGGCTCAGACACGCGCTCATGCCGCTGTCCGCCCGTTGGCCCCGCCCGGCGCAGTGCGCTGTCGTGCCGAAAGTAGTGAGCGCGTCGCGGGCTAGCTGACTCGGTGTTGGATGCGCCACAGGCCGACCGCCGCGAGCAGCGCGCTGAAGCCGAGATACAGCGCCAGTTCGATCCATTGGAACAGCCAGAAGCGCCGGTTGGGCTGGTAGGCCATGTCGACGTGGAGGTCGAGCTTGCCGAGACACACCGCGATTTCACCGAACTTGCCGGTGGCGCCGGTCTTCGGGGCGTTGTTGAAACACTCGTTGAAGGCGGCGTCGGAGAGTTGCCGGCCGTCAGACGTCAAGAGTTTGCTGGTGTACGCGACCCAGGCGTCTGGTATCTCCAGCCCTCCGACGACGGGCCCGCCGGTGATGCTGCCCAGCATCCGGGCTTGGTTGATGGTGTCGGCACTCATCGGTACGGTGACCCGCTCGGGCGGCATGTAGTGCGGTCGCAGCAGGTTCGGTACGACGAACTGCGCCGCGATCACGGCCAGGAACACCAGCGCCATCGCCGGCAGGGTACGGCGTACCAGCAGCCCCGTGACGGCGCCGGACGTGAAGCCGAAGGCGGCGTACCCGATGGGCGCGATGCCGCGCGCGCCGAACAGGATCGTGCTGAACCGGTCGCCGGCCACCTGGTCGACCGGGGCCGCAGCCCACGTCAACAGCGCGCTGAGCGTGCCGGCGACGGCCATGCTGGCAAGGCCGAGCACCGTCAGCTTGACCGCGAGCCAGCGGCGGCGGGGTACACTTTGGTTCCACGCCAGTCGATGGGTACCGGTCTCCAGTTCCCGGGCGATGAGCGGCGCGCCCCAGAACGCACCGATAAGCGCGGGTACCAGGCCGAAACCGGCGGCGAGGAACAGCATTGTCTGCCCGTACTGGCTCGGAAGCTGGGATGTGTCGCGCGCGGCACTGACGTCCCGGCCGAGGTGGACCAGGTAGATGGCGGCCAGGATCACCAGGATCGCTGCGACGAGCGCCTGGATGCGGAACTGCCGCAGGATCATCCGGATCATCGCGACACCGTCGCACTCGCGTGGGGCGCGGCAACCGTTCCGGCGGCCCGCGACATGTAGGCGAGGACCAGCTCCTCCAGCGTGGCCGGCTCGGCGTCCCGGGCCGCCGCACCGTCCCGAACCGCTGCATTGTCCCGGACTAGGGCGCGACCGTGCTCGGTCCAGATGACCTCGACCCCGGCGGGCATCTTGGCCGGATCGCCGGCGATCCTGTGGTGCGAGGCGAGCAGGTCCCGTACCGGGCCGGCGACCTGGATGCGCGAGTTGCAGAGTACGACGAGGTAGTCGCAGACCTGTTCGACGTCGCTCAACAGGTGCGAGGAGAGCACGGCACTAGCGCCGAGTTCGCTCACGAACTCCACAAGAGCGCGCATGAAGCCTTTGCGCGCCAGGGGATCCAGCGCGGCGGCGGGCTCGTCGAAGATGAGCAGCTCGGGTCGCTTCGCGGCGGCGATGGTCAACGCGAGTTGTGCGCGCTGGCCACCGGACAGCCGGCCCGCCTTTTGCGCTGGATCCAGCCCGACCGCCGCGATCCGCCGCTTGGCCAGCGCCCGGTCCCAGGACGGGTTCAGCCACGCGCCCATCTTCAGGTGGTCGGCGATGCTGAACGAGGCGTACACCGGGGTGTCCTGGGCGACGAAGCCGACCCGGGCCAGGTGCGCCGCGTTGGCTGCCGGTCTGGACCCGAGGACGGACAACGTGCCCGAGGTCGGCTCGATCAGGCCGCAGGCCAGTTGCAGGAGTGTCGACTTGCCGGCACCGTTCGGGCCGACCAACCCTACGACATGCCCGCGCGGAATCGCGAGGTCACACTCAGTCAATGCTGCGCGGCGGCCATACCGTTTGGTGAGTCGCTTGGCGCGCAGGAGAAGTGGGGTTTCCATGGACTTATCCTGCGAACGGCGGGCGGGGCCGGGCATCGGTCAAAAGCAGGGGCCGGCACGCAGACGCCCCAACTTTCGGCTGGTTCGCGCGGGCCGGTGATCTCCTAGCGTCCTCGGCATGGACACGACACACCGAACGGCGATGAACGTCGTGCTGGGGCTGATCTTCGTCATCGGGCTCGGCCTCACGGCGTATCTGATCGCGGACAGTTGGGGCGGGCTCTATTGGCTGTTCGACTGCGTGGTCGGGGTGGCGGCGTGGGTGCTCGCGCTGCTGCGCGGGCCGCAACGTACTTGGCCGGTGGCGGGCGGGATCGCGGTTGCGGCGGTGGCCGTCGTGGTGGCTTGGGTCGCGGACCTGCCGCAGGAGCCGGGACCGGTCACCGCACTGGCGCTGACCGTACTCGTCGGCTCGGGGATCCGCACGCTGCCGGGACCGCGCGCCGCGGCCGTTGCGGCGGGCGGGCTCGCGGTGGTGGTGGGTACCTGGCTGACCGCGCTTCCGGATGCGGCGGGCTTCACCGTGGTGACCGTCATGAACACGGTCACCTGGCTGGTCGCCGTGGCGTTTGGGGTCAGTCTGCGCGCGGCCGGGCGGGCCTCGTAACTTGACCAGGGTGAGTATCTGGGACCGGCTGTTTGGGGTCGCGGCCACGGCGGTACTCGCCGTGGTCTTCCTCGCCGCGATCGGCGTTGAGGCCGTCGGGATCGCCCAGACGTGGGGTGCCCGGTACTGGCTCGCGGGCGGTGCGGCCGCCGTCGTGGTCTGTGTGCTGGCGCTGGTACGGCGGCGGCAGCGGGCGTGGGCGGCTGTCGCCGGTCTCGGGATCGCTGGACTGGCCATCGCGGCGGCCCGGGTGTTCCACCTCCCGACCGAGCCGGGACCGGCCATGGCGCTGGCGCTCGCCGTACTCGTCGGGTCGACGGTGCGCGCGCTGCCTCCCGTACCGGCTGGCGTGCTTGCCGCCGGAGGGCTCGCGGTGGTCGGCGGCGCCTATCTCGCCGCCCGGCCGCACTCCTCGGGCGCCTCGGCGGTCGTGGCAATGAACGCCGCGGCCTGGCTCGGCGCGGTCGCGGTCGGGCTGGCCCTGCGGCTGCTGGACGACCGGGCGGCGGCCACCGCCGAGAAAGTACGCCGGGACGAGCGGCTGGAGCTGGCCCGGGAACTGCACGACGTGGTGGCCCACCACATCACCGGCATGCTGATCCAGGCCCAGGCCGCCCAGCTCCTCGCGCGGAAGAACCCGGAGCAGGTGGCCGAGTCGCTGATCGGGATCGAGGCCGCCGGCGCCGAGGCGCTGCGCGCGATGCGCCGCGTGGTCGGGCTGCTGCGCGACACCGATGACGCACCGCCCGCCTCGGCCGGGCCGGAACAGCTCGGCGTACTCGTCGAGCGCTTCAACCGGCAGGGCCCGCCGGTGCGCCTGCGGATACCCGACGAGAGCGCGGCGTGGCCGCCGGAGGTGACCAGCACCGTGTACCGGATCGTCCGGGAGGCGCTGACGAACGTGGCCCGCCACGCGCCGCACGCCCACGGCGTCACCGTCACCGTCGACCAGAACCCTTCCGGTGTCACGATCGAGGTGGTCGACGACGCGCCACCGGGCCCGGCCCGCGCCTCTCACCGAGGCGGGTACGGCCTCATCGGCATGCGCGAACGCGTCGAAACCCTCGGCGGTGCCCTACACGCCGGTCCCCGCCCCGATACCGGCTGGTCGGTTCTGGCCACCCTGCCTATCCATGATGGACGGCCGCTATGACGATCCGCGTACTGCTCGCCGACGACCAAGCGATGATCCGTGGTGGCCTGCGGCTCATCCTCGAAGACCAGCCGGACATCAGCATCATCGCTGAGGCGTCGGACGGTGTCGACGCAATCGCGCAGGCCCGCCGGCTGCGTCCCGACGTCTGCCTGGTGGACATCCGGATGCCCCGGCTCGACGGCATCGAGGTGACCCGGGCACTGGCCGGGCCCGGCGTACCCAACCCGATGCGGGTCATCGTGGTCACCACGTTCGACCTCGACGAGTACGTGTACGGTGCCCTGCGCGGCGGCGCGGTCGGCTTCATCCTCAAAGACGCCGGCCCGGCCCTGCTCGTCGAGGCGGTACGCGCGGCCCACAACGGCGACGCGCTCGTCTCTCCGTCGGTCACCGTACGGCTGCTGCGCCACCTGACCGCACCGGCACCAGAAGCCGGCAAGTCGCTGCCGCCGTTGTCGGAACGCGAAATCGAGGTGGTACGGGAGATCGCGCGCGGCCGTACCAACCTGGAGATCGGGGCCGAGCTGTTCATCTCCCTGAGTACGGTCAAGAGTCACGTGTCGACCATCCAGACGAAGCTCGGCCTCCGCAACCGCACCGAGATCGCCGTCTGGGCCTGGGAGAACCGGATCGTCGAAACCGCCTGAACAGCAGCCAGAGCAGCGGTGTCGCGCGGGACGCCGGAACTGCACGACTGGCCTTCCGCTCGGTAAGGCGTGGCCGTCTCAGTATCCGGATCTGCCGCTGACCGCGCGCCCGATCAGCGTCCGGTCGTGCCGAATTGAGGATGCTCCGGTCCTACTGGCCGGGCGGGTGGCCGACCGCGCCGGTGGACGAGGGCGTGCTCGTAGGCGTAGACGACGACCTGCACCCGGTCGCGCAGGCCGAGCTTGGCGAGGATGTGCGCGACATGCGTCTTGACCGTGCCCTCGCCGATGAACAGGCCAGCGGCGATCTCGTGGTTCGACAGACCGCGTGCTACCTGGCGCAACACGTCGAGCTCGCGATCGGTGAGGGCGTCCAGCTCCGCCGGCCGAGAGTCATGGGGCGGTGGGCCGGCGAGGAAACGTTCGATGAGGCGGCGGGTCGTCTCCGGCCCCAGGAGCGCGTCCCCGGCGGCGACGACGCGTACGGCGTCGACGATGCGCTCCGGTGGATCGGTCTTGAGGAGGAATCCCGCCGCGCCGGCGCGCAGTGCCTCGTACACGTACTCATCGATGCCGTACGTAGTGAGTATGAGCACCCGGCTACGGACTGTTGCTCCGGCGAGCCGGCGAGTCGCCTCGATGCCGTCGAGCACGGGCATGCGGATGTCCATCATTACGACGTCGGGTTCCAGCGTCTTCGCGAGCGTCACCGCCTCGGCGCCGTCGGCTGCCTCGCCGACGACTTCCAGATCCGCTCGGGACTCCAAGATGGTGCGCAGGCCTGCGCGTACGACGGCCTGGTCGTCAGCGAGGAGGAGGCGAATCATGACCCGGTGGGGAAGGAGGCGCGGACCTTCCAGCCGCCACGATGATCGCTCCCGGCCTCGAACCGGCCGCCGAACACGGCGACCCGCTCGCGTAGCCCGATCAGGCCCCGGCGGCCGCCGGGGCCCTGCCCAGTGCCCGCGCCGTCGTCGGAGACCTCCACCTCGATGCCGTCGGCGCGGTAGCGCAGGACCACGCGCACATCGGCGCGGCCGGCGTGCTTGAGCGCGTTGGTGAGCCCTTCTTGGACCACACGGTACGCGTTGAGTTCGACGCTCGCGGGCAGGTCACGCTCCTTCCCCTCGGTCTGCACATGCACGGCGAGGCCTGCTGACCTGGTCGTGGCGACGAGCCGCTCGATATCGCCCAGGGTCGGCTGCGGGTCACGTCCTGGCCCCGGCTCGTCGCGGATCAGTCCGACGAGGGTGCCCATCTCCGTGATCGCTTCCTGCCCGGCGGCGCGGATCAGCCGGAGAGCCTCGCGAGCCTTGTCGGGATCGCGGTCGAGGACCTGCTCAGCCGCGCCGGCGTGGAGCACGACAACACCGAGGCTGTGGCTGATGACGTCGTGCAGCTCGCGCGCGATGCGGCGCCGCTCCTCGCTGGCGGCGGCCTCGGCCAGCGCCTGCTGGTCCTGCTTCAGCACGTCGGCGCGGTGCTCGGCGGCCCGTGCCTGCCCGCGTAGACGCCGTGCGGTCAGGCCCACGGCGAGCGGCAGGGACAGCGCGACGCAGGTCCACAGCAGGTCGGGCACCGCCTCCGCGGCGGGCTGCCCGAGCCCCGTCGTCGCGGCGAACCCCGCGAGCACGGCCACCGCGAATGGGAGGTTGCGGCCGTAGGCACCCACTGAGTACGCGGCCACAAGGCCGATGAGCACGCTCGCGCCCGCCTCGTAGTGGCCGAATGCCACGTAGATGACCGCGAGCGCACCGAGGGCACCGGCGAAGGAGACGAGCGGACTGATCCGCCGTACCGTCAGGAAACAGGCGGACGTCACCGCTAGCCCGGCCGACGCCGAGTGAGGCTCTGGCCAGTCCGAGGTGCGAAACGCGTCGAGTCCGACGTAGGCGGCCAGCGAGAGCGCGAGCACGATGTCGAGCAAGGGCGACCTCGCCACGCGCCGCACAACGGAGCCGAGCCGCCGGGCCTGCATGAGCGAACAGTAGTCCCGACTCCGCCGCGGGCGCGTCCGCCGTGAGGCAGATCCGGCCTCACCCGCGCGGCCGGGCCGCCTCTGACCGCATGGTGACGACAGGGACGTCCCCGGGTCCGTACCGTCGGCACCGGTGGCCTGAGCGGGTCGCCGGGACCGAACCCGAGGGAGCACGATGATGGACCGATTCACGCGTGCGGGGACCGTCGCCGCAATCCTGGGAGGACTGCTGCTCGCGCTCGGGTCCTTCCTCCGGCTCCTGCCGCCGCACTACGAGCAGTTCTCCGACGAGGCCGTCACCGGCGCGTTCGCCCTGTCCTCAGCACTCCGCTTCGCCGGGGCCATCCTCATGACGTGGGGGCTGGTCGGGATATACCTTCGCCAGGCCGACCGAGCGGGCCGGCTCGGACTCGTTGCCGTCATCGCATGCCTGGGCAACATGGCCCTCCAGGGTGGATGGATATTCGCCGACCTCTTCGTCGCACCGACCTTCGCCGAGAGCGCGCCACAGGTCCTCAACGCCGATTCACCCGGCCGCCTGGCGGCGGCCGGCATGACCGCGTGGCTGGCCAACACGTCCTTCGTCCTGCTGGGCGTCGCGAGCCTGCGCGCCCGAGTGCTGCCGAAGGTCTGCGGTATCGCACTGGTCGTCGCCGGTGCGGTCACACTGGTTCCGCTGCCCGTCGACGGGCCCGCCTACGAAGTCATCATCGGAATCGCCTTCGCCATCGCCGGAGTTCGCGCATTCGGGGTGCGGGCGCCTGTACCGCTGACCACGGCCCAGCCCGCAACCTGACGGCCACCACCCGCCGCCAGCCGCAAGGCCTGCGGCAGGCGGGAGTCACGCGTACAGCATGCCGGCCTCGTTGAGCCCGGCTGCCCGGTCCGATCGGCAGGCCGCAGGTTAGCTGCCAAACGTTGGCGCGACATCCTCATTTGCCGCGATCCGCGCGTGGCGGAGCGTGACGGCGGCCGCTACCGCTCGGCATCCTGATCTGCCGATGAGAGTGGCTTGTCGGCAGGGGCAAGACAAGGGTGACAGCTTTATCGTGATCGAGACGATATTAGGAAACCGCTGGGTGGCGCAGTGGCAAAAGTCCAACTTCGCGCTTCTTTGAGACGACCTCACATGATCTCGTGCTCCGAGCATCCGCTAAATCCGTTCGCCGCCCCTCGCTTCCTGCATCATCGGGTTGTAGTCTGATTTTGTGATTTGTCTACCGCTAGATGGGCTCGCGCGAGACGGGGGGCACCGTGCTGCAGTGGGGTTCTGATATTCTCGAACGAATTTCTTTATCGAGCACGGCCGAAAAACCATCTTCTTACCTTCTTGAGCACTTCCCTCCGCTGCTTGCTGACGAATGTCTCCAAGGGCAGACGGAAGGAGTGGTCAAGCATGTTGAGGCAGCCCTTCGGCGAGGCCACGTTCCGAGTCACGAAATCATTCCGATGCCGCGCGGTCTGGATGGTTACAGACCTGTCGTGTATGCAGATACTACAACTCGTATAGCATATGCGGCACTTGTCGAGGCCGCGCTGCCGGTTCTAGATCCCCCCTCGCGGTCCGAGGCGAACCGCTGGGAGTTTCGAAACCTTGGCACGGATGAATCAAAACCAGGATATGTAATCCTTTCTGATATTGCATCGTGTTACGAGTACATAGCGCCAGCGATTCTTTCAGACGAGCTATTCATGCGGTCGGATGATTTCGAACTCGTCAGGCACCTTCTCGACCTCCTGCAACATCTGACCACTCTGGAACGGGGCATTCCCCAGATGCTCGAGCCCAGCGATCGGCTTGCCGATCTGTACTTGAGCAGGATCGACCGGTCTCTTGAGAGATCCGGGCTGCGATGGATGCGCACGGCCGACGACTACAAGGTAGTCGTGCCTTCCTGGGAGGAAACTGCTGGAGCGCTCGAGTTGCTCGATAGGGAAGTTCGCAATGTGGGATTGATACTCTCCGCCGAGAAGACCCGCATCGTGCGGGCTGGAGTGAGGGCTAAAGCTCGATCGAGTAGCTCGCCGGAGACGGACGCGGAGGTAGAGGAAGGAGAGGAGGAGACATCTCCAATCGAAGCGCTCCTAGAATGGCACGAGTCTTGGCGTGGACGCTCGCGCACCGTTGTCATGAACATTCCTGGGCCTCCTCCGACTCGAGAGATACGCCGTCTCAGTTCAGCCGAAGACGTTACCGCCGACTTGTTGGCAGACCTCGTTTTCGCCTACCCGCCCCATCTCGAGTATGTCGTAGGCATACTCGCTCGGCTGGTCTCCACCTCTGACGAGAATGATGCTCTGGCAGTAGAGGCGTTTAGCAAAATTCTGGAGCAGAGTCGTCCAACCTCTTGGAATATGCTATGGCTGCTGGAAGGCGCCAGTGCCTTATTGCGAACGGGTAGAATGTCGGAAAGCGTAGACGCTAAAGCGGCAGCTATGAAGGGCTTGAAGGACGACAAGGAAGTAGTGCGCTCGCAGTCCGCATGGTTTCTTGCTAGATTCCACTCCCTTCGATTGGGTGACATTCAGGACCTGCACCTACATGCAAGCTATCTGACAATCCCAGCCGTTTCTGCTGCGGCAACGCTTGCGGCTACGCGGGCCGACGGTGAGGAGGGACGGAAGCTGAAGCAGCTAGCGTCCGCCATCATCGCTAAGCAGCCATTGAGTGAGATGGCAGCAGCTTGGGCGAAAGCGTATGTCTAGCTGGCCCGCAATCCTGACTGAACGGCAGGAGAGGGCGCTGGGGCGATTGTCGACGATCCGTGATGCGCTAAGCCGTGGGACCGTTTCTCCCGAGTGGGTTGTGATCACCGTTTGCACTACTCTGGAGACCTACTGCTCAGAGATGCTTGAAGAGCTCGTTAAGAACCATTTGGTTAGTGCCGGTAAATTCGAAGCCGCGTTGATCTCTGCCCAGAAATCGGACATGAATAAGTCATGGTTCAGCCGGCTTAAGTGGCTATCCGTAGGCTTCTCAGTGCAGCTGGATGATTCGTGCCGGCAGGAGCTGCTCGCGTTAATAGAGCTTCGCAATGCAATCGCACACAACGGCTACTCATTCACTGCAAGACAGACTGCTCACTACGAAGAGTTCTTGAAGCAGAGAAAGGTGCTTGAAAGTAATTTCGGCGTCCTTTTCCGTGGTGCTGATTTTAGAGTTGGTTGCACGAGTGGTGACATGGCAATCCGACTGGGCCGCAAGATCGCGCTGGAGTTTATTAGGTAAACGCCCCATCCCGTCATACCGTGATCTGCGCGCCGACTGCATGCTCGCTGACCAGGCCGTCAGGCGGCGTGCCGCGATGGCATCAGCCGTAGTAGTGGTGAAGGCCTACGGGTAGGCCCGAACCAGCCGGTAAACCTGGCGCCGTGGTGGCCTGGGCAGTGATGCGGCCGCGGCCTCGGGCGGGTACGGCCAGAAGCTACGCCGGCTTCGTCCTTGAATGCAGCGGATAATCGGCCAGGACCCCATCCTGATTGGCCGCGATCCGCGCTACGCAGCGTCACGCCGAGCTGGCCCGGTGGCCTTCCGGACGTGTCGATGAGAGGGCACTCGATCTTGTTAGCGGATTACCCAGTCGGCGGCTGTTTTACCAGGACGACTGCTGTCGGATCGATGCCCTGAGCCGTCGCGAGGTAGGGCAATTCGTGCTCCCCGCCTGACAGTTCGATGGCGGCCTTGCCCGCAAGATGGGCGGAGTTGACTGACTGGCCGTTAGCAACCGAAGAATAAAGGGCAGCGGCGTAGTTAAGGGCGTCGCCGTCGTCGATGCTGTCTGTCATACCGATCGCCAGGGGTGCGAAGCGGTCGACGAGCGCGTCGGCCGTGCCGGAGGACTTGCAGGCGTTGAACACGATCAGGGTCGGCGGAGAGTCGGTGGCTTGGCACGCCGAGGCGAAGGCGCTCGCAGTCACCACGACGCCGGTGTGGAAGTAATCCACATCTTCCTCGAAGGAGATCAGCTGCTCATCGCCGTGCCCAGAGAAGTGGACGACGTGAGGGCGGAATTTGGCGATGCCGTCCTGCAAGTCCTGTGTAGTAGCCGAAAGCCGCACGTCAATCTCGACCTGGTCACGGTGCAGCGCAGCTTCGACCGCTCGGCGGATTCTGGTGTGTTCGCGCGTCACGCGGAGGTCCCCCTCGGAGGACGCGCCCAACATGAGGATACGGAGTTTTTCGGCTCTCGGCGCGCTGAGTGCATGCAACGCCTTCTCTGACATGGCGATTCTTTCCTGCGATGATGCAACCTGCTGCGCGAGCTGGCGTTGCTGTGCCTGTGCTGCCCGCTGGGCGATGGTCTGCTGACGGGCGGCTCGTTGACGTTCAGCTGTTTCCGCATTCGCGATCTTGGTTTGTAGCTTCGCCGCATCGGAGCCGTAACCAGCGGCTTTGGCCTCCAGTGCGGATGCGTCTCGGCCGTACTTGTTGGCTGCCTCCAAGGCCCGGGCGGCTTCGCGTCTCTTGCTTTGAGCTTGCGAAGGGCTGCGAGTGCGGCGGGCGGCCTGATCGGCTTTGGCTGCGTCGACGCGCTTGCGCGCCTCCTTGGTGCGCAGGTCCGCGGCCCTGCGCGCGCTGTCCGACTGCACCTTCTGCTTGCGCTCCAACTCTCGCCGATCCTGCTGGATACTCACGAGTCTCCTATCGGGGCGGTTGATGATGATGTTAGCCGCTGCCGTTACTGGCCTTCCCATACACGGGTTGCCGGACCGGTGAACTCTAGGTCATTTGTCCGAGTTAGGAACGACGCTCGGGATTCGGTGGAGAGCTGCGTGTTTAGGTCGAATTGAAGCAGACGGCGCCACCTGTCTTTCTGCCACCACCGACGCGGAGCCGACCGAACCTCGACGGTGACGACGTAGGGACCGTCCGCGAGCGTCGTGAGTGGACCATCCCACTGAAACTCCACGAACTTCTCCACCATCCCTCGTCCATCCACTGCGAACGGCGCGTTGTATGTCCGTGAGTCGGAGTAGACGTGGGACCGACAAGCAATCCACGGCATAATCTTCGGTAGAGCGACAGAATCCGCCGTCGGCTCGGCAACATCCCGGCGTCTGGCCTCGGGTAAGTCGACCCGCAATCGAAGCCCAACCACCGCGAGCGGCGCCGGTGCCGGATTATGAATCACCAGCGGCAGCACTATCATTATCTTGTTTGGCCCAAAGGCAGCTGCGTAGACCTGCGGCGGATAGCTGCGTAGTCGGCCACGTCGAACCTGGATCCACCAGAACGAACCGATCGTGAAGAAGAGCGCGCAGATGGACGCGACCAGGCCGGGAGTAATCCACGCATCTGAGGCGCCAATGACTGGCTTGGCGAGCGGCATGGGCGCACGCTACCGCAGAGGAGCCCCCAGCTGCGCCCTCGGATCAGGCCGAACCTATCCAATGCTGCACGGCCACGCCAATCTCGCCGAGGTTGCTACCGTTCTCCTGCTCGACGAACTGCCATAGCGGCCATCCGCAGCCGTGAAGTTCGGCCCAACCGCGTACCGCCGGCGCTGGCAGCTCCTTCTCGACCATCGTTCCGACGTCGCCCGCGACCGTCCCGCAGCCAAAACGGACCGGCACGCCACCGATGCTGCGCCACCTGATCAGGAAGCGTTGGTTGGCACAACCGTTCATGGTGGCCGGATAAGGGTTATCGGGGTCGTCGGGCGATAGAGATCGCCATTCCCCGCAGAACACCCGCAGGTGAGCTTCCCACTCCCGACGGAGACGCCAGCCCCGCAGAACAGTGGGGAAGTCTGGGCCCTGATCTGCGTGGATCGAGTTGCCTGTGTTGGCGCCGTTCCACAGGAGCGTATCGTCCACGTTTGAACAGTAGCGCATCACCAAGCATCTCCACGACGCGGCCTGGCCTGGCTCACGTGGCCGTCGTCTACAAACTCAAGCCAACTGTTACGGCGGACTTCTGTAAGTGCTCAAGGCTCGTGCGGTCGCTTTCAGCGACGCATCCTCTCATGCCGCCGACCGGGCGTCACAGCGTGTGACGGACGTACGGTGGTGCTCGACGCGCGGTCACGCCGATGAGCGAACGCAAGTCCTGAGAGTGCCGGTCACCTGCACACCACAAGGCTGGCTGCGGGATCAGCAACCACGGCGTGGCCCCAGTCGCCGACTATCTCCCATGTCAGCGTGCCGTCGGGGTCCTGGCTGACGACGTGGAAGAGATCGATGTTCCCGTAGTCGGCAGTGCCGTCTGGGTCGACAGTCGGGAGAGCCTCAGGCCGGATAAGCGTGATCGGATGATCGCTGCTCACGGTAAGACGCGCCCGGCGAAAGCATGCCCACTCGTTCGGAGGCGGCGCCTGGTACTCGCCGTGGTCCGGCGTCAGCAGTGCCTCTAGTTCGAACACCAGATCCGCCGTGGCGTGCTCGATCCCAAGCACCCACGAATCCTCCAGCAGAACGGCAGCGAGATCAGGAGAGTACTGGTCGTAGCCCTGGAAACCGTCAACCACGCCCTTAGGATAGAGAGGCCAGTCGCCTGGTCACGTGTCGATGGCGTGCACTCATCTGCCGCTGGTCGGGCGTCGCGGCGTCCGGTCCTGCCGAAGAGCGGATGTTCGGGCTCACCCGGGCCACCGAGCGTGGGGCGCCGGGCCTGCTCCGGACGGCGCCCGGCCGGCACACTGAGCCTTGGATATGAAGAGTCTCTGTCGTACTAGTCTGCGGATCATGGCCTTGCAACCGGATGAGTTCTATGACCACGCAGTCGCCGCTGCGGATAGCGCGCGCCGGCTCCCGCTGGCACGTATGACGGGGTGGGAGATCAGTCCGTTCGAGCCGGACGGGCTGCGCGTCGCGCCGCTGCGCCCGCCGGTTCTGCCCGAGCCGGCGCGGCACGGCGAGGACCCATCGGACTGCAACGACTGTCGCAACCGGGACGAAGGAATCTGGTTCGACGACCACTGGCGGCTGGCCCAGATCACGGGAGTCGGCGTGCCGCTGGTGCTCATGCTATATCCGCGCGATCACTACGACATGGCGGACCTGCCCGATGAGCTGGCCGCCGAGCTGGGACTGTTAAACACACGCATCGTCCGCCACATGCAGGCACTGCCGCACGTCTCGCGGGCCCACGTCTACCGCATCGGGGACGGTGCTGCACACCTGCACATCTGGTTCTTCGCCCGGCCCGAGGGACAGGCCCAGCTGTACGGGTCGTGGCTGGTCGTCTGGGACGACCTCTTGCCGGAGTACCCGGCGGACGTGGCGGAGGCAGACGCTGCGATCGTGGCGGACGCGTTGGTCGCCTCCTACGGAGGCCGCCGGTCGGCCACCAGCGAACCGCCAGCCGATCCTGGGCGACTGGATCAAACGGCGATGACCCACGAGCCGAGGTGACCGATGCCGACAACGTCGGCGTCCTGCACCCAGAGCCGCCGGGTGTCGTGGACCCGCTCGGCCGACAGGTGAGCGCCATGAATGCGACTCGCGCGAAGTACGACCTCGACGATCAGGAACTCGCTGACGTGGCCGTCCTTCTCGGCCGCCCCGTCACGCGGATCCTCGCCCATTGGTGATCAAACGGGCCTCATACTCGGTTCGAAGGTTGATCGAATGCATGCTCATGCCGCGATCCGCGCGGTCATGCCGATGACAGTGCGTCAAAAGTGCCCGTCGGCGACGGTGCCGCGCAACGTGCAGCGGCGTCAGCGAGGATCGCCTGGAGTCGTGCTCGGCATTCGGCGACGAAGGTGGGATAAGTGCGCCAGTAGTAACGAGGTCGTGCACGATTAGGACCCGGTAGTGCTTGTATGCCGGGTTCGGTTTGGTGGTTTGCTTACCGTTCGGCGCAGCGGTCGGAGACCAGTCCGGCGATGGCGAGCGTGGTGTCTTCGAA